>DATAPS010000433.1:0-13850 GCA_036265085.1 Acetobacteraceae bacterium
AGCGCCGCACCGCCGCTGCCGACATTCCGCACGCGCGGCGGACAGCTCCTGATGAAGCTGTCCGACAGCATCTCCGTGCCGATCGCCGTTTCAAAAAATCGGACCTGAACGCACCGCGTCCTGGCACGTTCATATTGTTACGATATCGTAACCGACGTCCTTCCCCCGCTTGCCGGCCCACGAGATGCCGTTATGGTGTCCAAGCTATTATAAGAGCTGTCCGCTGGCGTAGCGGAACAGATCGGGCTTGGGGGGTAAGAAGTGTCCGAAGCGATCGTCGCCGCACCGCGCGTGAACCGTCCGCCGCTCCCGCCCGGGCTCGATGCCGAGAAGATGCTGGCGCTCTATCAGCAGATGACGCTGCTCCGCCGCTTCGAGCTCGCCGCCCAGGTCGCCTGCCGCCGCGGCGAGACCCCCGGCTTCCTGCATCTCTATATCGGCGAGGAAGCGGTCGCCGTCGGCGTTTGCGCGCATCTGCGGCGCACCGACTGGATCACGTCGACGCATCGCGGCCACGGTCATGCCCTCGCGAAAGGCATGAGCCCGAAAACGCTGATGGCCGAGCTCTACGGCCGCAGCGGCGGCAGCGTCGGAGGGCGCGGCGGGACGATGCATCTCTACGATGCGAGCGTCGGCCTGTTCGGGACCAACGGCGTCGTCGGCTCCGGCGCCCCGCACGCCGTGGGTGCCGCGATCAGCGCGCGCTACCGCGGCACCGGCGGCGTGGCGGTCGCCTTCTTCGGCGATGGTGCCACCAGCCACGGCGCGTTCCACGAGGCCTGCAACTTCGCCGGCATCCGCCGCGCGCCGGTGATCCTGGTCTGCGAGAACAATCTTTACGCCACCGCGACGCCGCTCAGCACCGTCACCCTCAACCCCGACATCGCCAGCCGCGCCGCCGCCTACGGCATCCCCGGCGTCGCGGTTGACGGCAACGACGTGCTCGCGATGTGGACCGCGATGCAGGAGGCCGCCGAGCGCGCCCGCAACGGCGGCGGCCCGACGTTGATCGAAGCCCGCACCTACCGCACCGTCGGCCATCACGAGGGCGATCCGGTCGTCGGCACCTACCGCACCCAGGAGGAGATCGACCGCTGGGCGCTGCGCGACCCGGTCGCAATGTTCCGGATGCGGCTCACCGAGGAATTCGGCGTCGCCACCGAAGGCACGCTCGGCGAGATCGAGCGCCACGTCGACGAGGAGGTGCAGGAAGCGGTCGACTACGCCCGTGCCTCCCCCGAGCCCGACCCGGCGACCGTTCGCCAGCACGTCTACGCCAATCCGCTCAACCCGCCCGAAGCGCTCGCCCCCCGCCCCGCCGCCGCGACCGTCGAGACCGGCTGGCTCGATTCGGTGCGCGACGGTATCGCCGAGGAGATGCGGCGCGAGCGCAACATCATCTATTTCGGCGAAGGCACCGGCGAACGCGGCGGCACCTTTGCGCACACGAAGGGCCTGTTTCAGGAATTCGGCGCCGACCGCATGGTCGACACGCCGATCTGCGAGATGGGCTTCACCGGCGCCGCGATGGGCGCCTCCGCCACCGGCGTGCGCTGCATCGCCGACCTGATGTTCGCCGACTTCCTGTTCGAGGCCGCCGGCCAGATCGTCCTGCAAGCCTCGAAGCTCCGCTACATGAGCAACGGCCAGATGTCGGCGCCCATGGTCATCCGCGTCGGTGCCGGAACGGTCCGCAGCGCCGGTCCGCATCACAGCGGCTGCTATCATCCGGTCTGGGCGCATATTCCCGGCCTGATCGTCTGCATGCCCGCGACCCCCGCCGACGCGAAGGGCCTGATGAAGACCGCCCTTCGCGCCGGCGACCCGGTCCTGATGTTCGAAACGAAGGCCCTGTTCGCGAGCAAGGGACCGGTGCCGGAAGGCGAACACCTCGTCCCCTTCGGCCTCGCCCGCATCGCCCGCGCCGGCCGCGACCTCACCATCGCGAGCGCCGGCCAGATGGTGCACCGCTCCCTCGAAGCGGCCGCGCGGCTCGCCGAGGACGGCGTCGAGGTCGAAGTGATCGACCTCCGCACCATCCAGCCGCTCGACGTGCAGACCGTGGCGGAGAGCGTCGCCCGCACGCATCATCTGCTGGTCGTCGACGAAGGCTGGTCGATGATGGGTGTCGGCGCCGAGCTCGGCCAGGCGATGCAGGAGCTGGTGTTCGACGAGCTCGACGCCCCGGTCGGCCGCCTGCACACCGATGCCACCTCGCACCCGTTCGGCCCAGCGCTGGAAGCGGCGATGATCGTCACCCCCGACCGCATCGTCGCCCGCGTGCGCGACGTGCTCGCCGGCCGCGCGCCCGCGCCGTTCCGCTGGCAGGGCCGCACCGACGTGATGAGCGCGCCGGTCGACGTTCCGACCGACGCCGTCAAATCCACCGCCCCCGCCGCGGCGGGACCGCAGATCGAGGGCGAGCCGATCACCATGCCGTTCGGCGATCTCACCGTGAGCGAAGGCAAGCTCGTCCGCTGGCTCGCCGACGACGGCGATCGCGTGGAAGCGGGTGCGACCGTCGCCGAGATCGAAACCGACAAGGCGGTGGTGGAAATCGAAGCGCCCGCTCCGGGCGTGGTGCGCCGCGTCATCGTCGCCCCCGGCACGATCGTGCCGATGGGCGGTATGATCGGCGTCATCAAGCGCTGATGCGCTCAGCCCGCCCGCAGCTCGTAGGTCAGCCGGTACCGGTCGGCACGATGCCTCGCGACGGTGAGCTCGACCGGCATGCCCGCGCCGTCGAGAAACAGCATCCGGTTCACCAGCACCGCCTCACCCGGCTCCATGCCGAGCCGCGCCGCCAGCGCATCGTCCGCGATTTCGGCGGCCACCGTGATCCGTGCGCCCGACAGGCGGATGCCGAGACGGCGCTCGACGGATCGGAACACCACGACGTCGTCGAAATCCGATTGCCGCATTCGCGCGCCGATATCCGGCGGGAAATAGATCGCGAGATCGCTCAGCACCCGCTCGCCCACCGTCAGCCGCCCGCGCAGGCAATGCACCAGCGCGCCCGACGGCAGGCCGAACGCCTCCGCCGCTTCGGCAGATCGGCGCGGCTCATAATCCGTGATCTCGAGCGCCGCGCCCGCGGTCGCCGCGATGATATCGCCGAGGTTGTTGAGATCGCGTGCGACCGGCCGCATCGGCGCATCGCCGGCGACCACCGCGGTCTTGGCCGCACGCTTGCGGATGAAGCCGTCGCCTTCGAGCTCGCGCAGCGCGTGGCGGATGGTGATCAGGCTGATGCCGAATCCCTTCGCCAGCTCTGCCTCGCTCGGCAGCTCGGTTCCCACCGGCACAATCCCGCCGGCGATCGCCGCGCGCAACGTCGCAGCAGCCTGCCGGTAGAGCGGGCCGTCGGCACGGTCGAGCGGGCGGGCGAAAGAAAACGTCATCGGCGACGCTACTATTCCGATCCTGGCGGAAGCCGCAACAATGCAGGCGCGACGCGCCGTAACGGAAACGAACGAAAGAGAGGACAACGATGATCCGCAAACTCGCAGCCCTGCTCGCCGGAGCGGCGCTTCTGCTCGGCGCGGGCGCCGTCCGCGCGCAGACGGTCGACGACATCATCAAGAAGGGCACGCTCACCGTCGCAATCGACACGACGACGCCGCCCTACGCCATGCTCGGCACCGAGATGCAGCCGCAGGGCTTCGACATCGATCTCGCCAACCTGATCGCCAAGACGCTCGGCGTGAAGATCGAGTTCGTGACGGTGAACTCGCCCGGCCGCATTCCCGCGCTGCTGACCAACCGCGTCGATATCGTCGTCTCGATCTTCTCGATTACGGCCGAGCGCGCGGAGCAGGTGTGGTTCTCGATCCCCTACGCCGGCCAGTGCTCAGCGCTGCTCGGCCCGAAGGACCACGTCGCGCATTCGCTGAAGGATCTGGAGGGCAAGAAGGTCGCGGTCACGCGCGGCGCCGCCGAAGACACGATCATCTCCGCGTACAGCAAGGAACACGGCGATTCGATCCAGATCCTGCGGTTCGACGACTACCCGAGCACGACCTCGGCAATGCTGTCGGGGCAGGTCGACTTCGTCGGCGGCGGCGACTACGGCGACATTTATTTCCGCAAGACCGGCGCCGGCCAGGAGATGGAGATGAAGTTCACGCTGAAGTGCTTCCACTTCGGCATCGGCATGCGGCGGGGCCAAGTCGACCTGAAACAGTGGCTCAACACCTTCATCTATACGGTCAAGAACGACGGAACGCTGGACGCGCTGTCGCAGAAATGGCGGAAGGCGCCGTTGCCGTCGCTGCCGGTGTTCTGATTCCACTCTCGGGGGAATAGGCCGGCGCGCGTGGACTACATCTTCCACTTCAGTCCGATCTTCGCGCGATGGCCGCTGTTCCTGCACGGCACGATCGTCACCGTCGAACTCGCGGCGGCGTCGATGGCGATCGGCCTCGGCATCGCACTGGTGGGCGCCGCGTTGCGCACCTTCGGCCCCACGCCGGTGCGCTGGGTCATCGCCGCCTATGTCGAGCTGATCCGCAACACACCTCTTTTGGTGCAGCTCTACATCGTGTTCTTCGTCCTCCCTCCGCTCGGCCTGCGGATGGACAGCACGCAGGCGGCGATTCTGGCGCTCTCCCTCAACCTCGGCGCCTACGCGATCGAGATCGTGCGCGCCGGCTTGGAAGCGACGCCGCGCGGACAGATCGAAGCAGGCCTCTCGCTCGGGCTTTCGCGCTTCCGCATCGTCCGCCACATCGTGATGGTCCCCGCGCTCCGCACGATCTATCCGGCGCTCGGCAGCCAGTTCGTGCTGCAGATCCTCGGCTCGAGCCTTGCCTCGGCGATCGCGGCCGAGGAGCTCACAGCCGTGGGCAACAACATCATGATGCAGACATTCCGCAACTTCGAGGTCTTCATCGTCGTCGGCGTCATCTATTTCGTGCTCGTGCAGGTCTTCAACACGCTCGTGGCGGCCAGCTACCAGCGCATGTTCCGCTGGACGGTCTGAATCATGTCGTTGCGCGAATTCGGCTGGAACGAGCTTTACTTCCTGATCTTCTCCGCCCGCTGGACGGTGCTCCTCTCGCTCATCGCCTTCGGGGGCGGCGGCGCCGCCGGCCTTATCATTGCCGCGTGCCGTATCGCGCCGCGGCCGATCGTGCGCCGCGCCGCCGCGATCTGGATTACCGCGCTCCAGGGAACGCCGCTGCTCGTGCAACTGCTGATCGTCTACTACGCGGCGCCCTTCATCGGCTTCCGCCCGAACGCCTGGACCGCCGCCGCCATCGCCTTCACGATCAACTCCAGCGCCTTCTTCGGCGAGATCTGGCGCGGCTGCCTGCAATCGATTCCCGCCGGGCAGTGGGACGGCGCCCGCGCGCTCGGCTTCCGCTTCATCGGCGCGCTCCGGCTGGTCGTCCTGCCGCAGGCGGTCCGGCTGATGATCCCGCCGACCATCGGCTACATGGTGCAAATCATCAAATCGACGTCGGTCGCTTCGCTGATCGGCATCGCCGAGCTGACCCGCACCGCGGTGCTCATCAACACCGTCACGTTCGAGCCGGTGCATGTGTTCGGCACGGTGACGCTAACCTATTTTCTCATGTGCTGGCCTTTGTCGCTGCTCGCGGACTATACGTCGCGCAGGATCGAGAAGCGGCGCGCGGCCGGCGGGATCGGCGAGCTCTTGCGCACCTCCGTGCGGCGGCGGCCTTGGTCCGACACGGGCCTGTCGGTCCGCCGTCCGGCATTGGCCGGGCGTCTGCCGGAGAGTGCCCGCTGATGGACGACGCCGCGCTGAGCTACGCCTGGGTTCGCGAACACATCGCGCGAATTCCCCGCGTCGAGATCTGCATCAAGAACACGCCCCTGCAGGAAGCGCCGAACCTGGCAAGGGCGCTCGGCGGCCCGCGCATCTTCGTCAAGCGCGACGACCTGACCGGAGTCGCCCTCGGCGGCAACAAGCTTCGCAACCTCGAATTCCGCCTCGCCCGCACCGCGAGCGAGAACCCCGACACGGTGATCGTCGGTCTCGACCTGCAATCGAATTCCGCGCGCCAAACCGTCGGCGCGTGCAACCGGCTCGGCTGGAAGACGATCCTCGTCCTGGTCGGCAAGCGCCCGGATGTCGTGCAGGGCAACGTGCTCGTCGACTACCTGCTCGGCGCAGAGGTGCATTTCGTGCCGAACACGGCAGCGCAGCGCGCGAAGCTGGACGAACTTGCCGCCCGTGTCCGCGACGAGGGGGGCCGCCCGCACATCCTCAACGACAACCCGATGTTCGATGTCGCCTCTGCGATCGCCTACATCGAGACGACGCTCGAGATTCTCGACCAGCTCCGTGATTTCGGCACGCGTCCGACCGCTCTGTACATGTCGTCGAGCGGCAAGGGCCAGGCCGGCATCGCGCTCGCCCGGCGTCTCACCAATGCCGGCTTCGCGATGGAAGGCGTGACCGCGAGCGGCGCCTACGACGTCCCCACCCGCACCGCCGCGATCGCCAACGAGACCGCCGAACTGCTCGGCCTGGACGTGCGCATCACCCCATCCGAGATCGTCAACGACGACCGCTTCGTCGGCTCGGGCTACGGCATTCCAACGGACGCGGCAGTCGAAGCGACGCGCTTGTTCGCACGCACCGAAGGCCTGATCCTCGATCCTATCTACACCGGCAAAGCCGCGGCCGGCATGATCGCGCATGTCCGCGAGGGCCGCTACAAGCCGGACGACGTGCTCGTGTTCGTGCATACCGGCGGGACTCCCGCGATCTTCACGTGGAATGAATTGTGGCTGCCGGAGGGATGACCAAGTAACGCCCCTCCCCTTGCGGGAGTGGGTTGGGGGGAGGGGGAGCCGCCGCGACATCTCGCCGCAGCGCCCCCTCACCCTCCCGCAAGGGGAGAGGGAACGGCCGAGCGACGCCGCCGTGACGGTTCGCACCCACCCTGCTATCTCTCGCCACCTCGCAAGCCCGGGAGAGAAACGTGTCCGTCAGAACCGGCCGCCTCGCAGTCGCCGCCCTTATCCTCGCGCTCCCGATCGCCGCGCGGGCACAGACCTTGGAGCTCGCGACCGATCAGTCCCCGGTGGGCCTCGACCCCCAGGTCGCGACCGCGTTCTCGACAGCGTTGATCGACAGCAACATCTACGAAGGCCTGACCGCCATCGACAAAGACCTGCGCGTCATCCCCGCGCTTGCCGCGTCCTGGACGATCGCTCCCGACGGCCTCACATACGACTTCACCCTGCGCGACGTGAAGTTCCACAACGGCCGCGCGATGACGCCCGACGACATCATCAAGAACATCGACCGCGTGCGCGACCCGAAGACCGCTTCCCCCTACGGCTCGCGCTTCACCGGCATCAAGAGCATGGAAGCGACGGGCCCGCACACGCTGCGCGTCGTGCTGAGCGCGCCCGCCGCGCCGCTGCTCGCACAACTCGCCAGTCTCGCGATCGTCGCCCCGGAAGCCTTCGCCGAACTCGGCCGCAAGCCGGTCGGCACCGGTCCGTTCCGGTTCCAGCAATGGGTGCCAGACACCTACATAGCGCTCGATCGCAACCCCGGTTACTGGGACCAGGGCCTGCCGAAGCTCGCCGGCCTCAAATTCGACATCGTGCCCGAATCGGCCACCCGTGAACTCGGCATCACCGGGGGCACCTATCAGATGCTGCCCGTCGTCGACGCCTCCGCCGCCGCGACGCTGCAGGGCAAGCCCGGCGTGCGCATCCTGCAGACGCAGGACCTCGCCTATTCGCTGGTCGGGTTCAACGCGAGCCGCGCGCCGTTCGGCAAGCCGGAGGTGCGCGAGGCCGCAAACATGGCGATCGACCGCAGCCAGATCGTCCAGGCCGTCTATTTCGGCCGCGCCGCACCGGGCGGCCCGCTCTCGCCCGCGCTCAAGGAATGGGCGCTGCCGGTCAGCGATTTCCCCTGCTACGCGACCGATCCCGCCGCCGCGCGCAAGAAGCTGCAGGATGCGGGCGTGACGCTGCCGGTTAAGCTCACGCTCAACGTGCTCGGCTCGCTGCAGGTCGTCGTCGACATCGCGCAGGTCGTGCAGGCGCAGCTCAACAAGGCCGGGTTCGACGTACAGCTCAACGTCCAGGAACAGGGCAAATTCATCCAGGATTGGCGGGCCAGCAATTTCGAGGGCTTCGTCTCGCTCAACGGCGGCGGCCCCGATCCCGACGATTATTTCGGCCGCACCTTCGCGACCGGCGGTGCCACCAACGTCTTCAAGTATTCCAATCCCGATCTCGACAAGCTGCTCGCCGCCGCGCGCGAGGAGCGTGACACGGCGAAGCGCAAGCAGCTCTACGACCAGGCGCAGAAGATGCTCGCCTGCACCGGTCCGGTCGCGACCATCGCCTATGCGACGCTGTTCGCGGCCGAGCGCGACAACGTACAGGGCTTCGCGCCGATGCCGACGCGCTCGCTGCGCTACCTGCGCGAGACCACGCTGGCCAAATGATCCGCGCGCTGCTCGCTCGCCTCGGCGAGCTGCTGTTCGTTGCGTTCGGCGTCTCCGTGCTCACGTTCCTGATGATCCGCCTCGTGCCGGGCGATGCGGCGCAGGTGATGCTGGGCGCATCGGACACCTCGCCCGAGAAGCTCGCCGTGCTGCGCCATCAGCTCGGCCTCGACCAACCGCTCGTCGCACAATACGGCGACTGGATCTGGCGCGTGCTGCACGGCGATTTCGGCACGAGCGCGTGGACGGGGATGCCGGTGATCGACGAGATCGGCGGCCGCGTCGGCGTCACCGTGGAGCTGACCGTGCTCGGCCTCCTCGTCGCCGTGGTGCTGGCGATTCCTGCCGGCTGCCTGATGGCGGCAATGCGCTCGTCGGCATCGGACTACGCGGTGCGCATCCTCTCGATCGCGGGCGTCACCGTCCCGTCCTTCTGGCTGGGATCGCTGCTGCTCTATGGCGCCGGCACGTTCGCACCGGGGGTGCCGCTGATCGGCTGGGTGCCGTTCGCCGACGCGCCGCTCGCCAATCTGCAGCGCATCATCCTGCCCGTCGCGGCGATCGCGCTGCCCGTGGTGGCGACGCTCGCCCGTGTGGTCCGCGCCGCGATGGTGGAAGCGCTCGGCCAGGACTACGTCCGCACCGCCCGCGCGAAAGGGATCGGCGAGGCGTTGGTGGTGTTCCGCCACGCGCTGCGCAATGCGCTCATCCCGTTCACCACGAGCCTCGGCATCATGGCTGGGTATCTGTTCGGCGGCTCGGTGGTGATCGAGCAGGTGTTCGCGCTGCCCGGCCTCGGGCGGCTGATGGTGGGCGCGATCGTGGAGCGCAACTATCCGCTGATCCAGGCGGCGATCCTGCTGGCGACGGCGGTGTTCGTGGTGGTGAATTTCGTCGTGGATCTCGTCTACGTCGCGATCGACCCGCGGGCGCGGGCGGCATGAAGCGCAACCCCCTCCTCCTCCTCGGCGCCGCCCTCGTCGCCCTCCAGGCCCTCGCGGCGCTCCTCGCGCCCGCGCTCGCCCCCCACGACCCGAACGCGCAGAACATCCTCGCGCGCTTCAGCGGCCCCACCGCCGCCTACCTCCTCGGCACCGACCAATTCGGCCGAGACACGTTTTCCCGTGCGCTCTACGGCTACCGCACGTTGTTCGCGATCTCCGCCGCCTCCGTCGCGTTCGCGCTCACGCTCGGCGGCGGCATCGGCGTGCTCGCGGCCTGGCGCGGCGGGTGGTTCGACCGGGTGGCGATGCGGATGATGGACGTGCTGTTCGCCTTTCCGATCATCCTGCTCGCGATCGGCGTCATCGCGGTGCTCGGACCCGGAGCGGTCAGCGCCGCGATCGCGATTGGCGTCGTCTACACGCCGATCTTCGCCCGCCAGCTCCGCGCACCGACGCTGCTGCTGCGGGACACCGAATACGTCGCCGCCGCCCGCTCGATCGGCGCCGGCGACGTCCGCATCCTGCTGCGCCACGTGGTGCCGAATCTCGCGCCGATCATTCTGGTGCAGGCGAGTCTGTCGCTCTCCACTGCAATCCTCGTGGAAGCGTCGCTCTCCTTCCTCGGCCTCGGCACGCAGCCGCCGACCGCCTCGCTCGGGCGGATGCTCGCGGAGAGCCGCAACTTCCTCCAGCTCTCGCCCTGGCCCGCGGTGTTCTCCGGCGCCGCGATTCTGCTCGCGGCGCTGGGCTTCAACCTGCTCGGCGACGGCCTCCAGGACACGCTCGATCCGCGGCTGCGCGCACGCCCATGAGCCTGATGCGCGACGAAATCCTCGACACGCCCGAGGCGGCGGCACGCTGTCTGGCGCAGGCCGCCGCGTTCGACGACGTGGCGGCAAGGCTGCGCGCGCTCGACCCGTCGCTCCTGGTGGTCTGCGCGCGCGGCAGTTCGTCGCACGCGGGCACGTTCCTTCGCTACGTGCTGGCGCGGGACTGCGGCATGGTCGCGGGGGCGGCGATGCCGTCCATCGCCTCGGTCTATGCAAAACGGCAGCGCCTCGGCGGCGCGCTGTTCCTGGTGATCTCGCAATCCGGCCGCAGCCCCGACCTGATCCGGCAGACCGAGGAGGCGCGCGCCGCGGGTGCGTTCTGCCTCGGCCTGCTGAACGACACCGCCGCACCGCTCGCCGCCGCCTGCGACGCGGTGATCGACATCTGCGCCGGGCCGGAGCGCAGCGTCGCCGCGACGAAGACCGTGATCGCCACCATCGTCGCGGGGCTCGCGCTCGCGGCGGCCTGGAACGGCAACGGCGCCGTGCGGTCTGCGCTGCCACGTCTGCCGGGCCGCCTCGCACAATCCGCGGCGCTCGATTGGTCGCCGCTCGTCAGCGAACTTCGGCGCGTCCACACGCTGTTCGCACTCGGCCGCGGACCGGGGCTCGGCATCGCAAAGGAGGCCGCGCTCAAGCTCGCGGAGACCGCCGGGATCGCCGCGATCGCGCACAGCGCGGCGGAGTTCTCACATGGCCCGATGGCGCTCGCCGGCCCCGAATTCCCCGTGCTCGCCTTTATCCAGGACGATGCCGCCCGCCCCGGCACGGAGCAGCTCGTCGCCGAGCTCGCCGAGCGCGGCGTCCCGGTATTCGCCGCCGCCGCGCTGCCCCCGCCGGCCGCCGTGCAGCGTTTGCCGACCTTACCGCCCGATCACCCCGACACCGATCTGCTGACGCAGCTGCTGCCGTTCTATCTCGCCGCCGAAGCCGCCGCCCGCGCCCGCGGGTACGATCCCGACCATCCGCCTGGGCTCGCGAAAGTGACGCGGACAATCTGAGAAAGGAGATATCTTCCCGAGCTACATCGTTGACATCCAAAACGTTTCGGACCACCGTTTACGGCAAGAAAATACCGGAAACGTCGTTGACCCTGCGCCGTATCGCCCGTTCGCTCGAATTGTCGGTCACCACCGCCTCGCGTGCGCTCGGCGGCTTCGACGACGTCGCGCCGGAGACCCGGGCGCGTGTCGAGGCGGAAGCGGCTCGCATCGGCTATCGCCCCAACCAGATCGCCCGCCGTCTGCGCAGCGGCCGTGTCGGCGCGGTGGGCGTGGTTCTGCCCGCTGCCGCCGGCCAGTTCGACGACCCGTTCTTCCTTCGCATGCTCGCGAGCGTCGGTCCCCGCCTCGCCGCCGCCGGCCTCGATCTCCTGGTCGCCGCCGCGGCGCCGGGAGAGGACGAACTCGCAACATATCGCCATCTCGCCGAGGGACGGCGCGTCGACGGCGCCATCGTCTTCCGCACCCGCGTCCGCGACGCCCGCCTCGAGTATCTGCTGGAGGCAGGTCTCCCTTTCGTCGCGCATGGCCGCGCGAAAACGTCGCGCCCCTACGCCCATCTCGATGTCGACGGCGAAGCCGCCTGCCGCGCCGCGACGGAGCGGCTGATCGGCTTCGGCCACAAACGTATCGCCATGATCAACGCCGCCGCCGTCTACAGCTTCGCTCATCACCGCGCCCTCGGCTGGCGCGCCGCGATGCGTGCCGCGGGCCTGCCCGCGACGACGCTCGTGCATGCCGAGCCCACCGAAGCGAACGGTTACCGGCTCGCCGCCGCGCTGCTCCGCGAAGCAATGCCGCCCACCGCGCTCGTCTGCGCCACCGACCGCCTCGCCGTCGGCGCCATGCACGCGATCGCCGCCGCCGGGTTGCGCGCCGGCCGCGACGTGTCGGTGATCGGCTACGACAATCTGCCGATGGCGAGCTACACCGACCCGCCGCTCACGACTTCCGAGCAGCCGATCGAGCGTGCCGCCGAGCGTCTCGTCGAGATACTGCTCGCGTTGTTCGCTGGCGCCGATCCAGCGAGCTTCGCGGAGCTATGGCCGACGACGCTGATCGCCCGCGGCTCCGATGGCCCGCCGCCCTCAACCGCCGCAGACGACCACGGCGTTCCACACGAAAAATCGGGAGAAACGCATGCCCTTCCTCACGCGCCTCCGCGCTAGCGCCATGCGCCGCGCGCTGCTGCTTGGCGCCGCGATCCTTGCGGGGTCCGCAGCTGCGGCCCGTGCCGACACGGTATTTCTCTCGACGCAGCTGCGCCCGATCGAGGAAGCGCAGAAAATGCGCGACGTTATCCTCGAGAAGTTCCAGGGCAAGGTCGATTACGTCGTCGAACAGCCGCCGCAGCTGCCGGTGCGCGTGAAGGCCGAGCAACAGGGCGGGCAGCACAGCATCGACGTCGTCGGCGCCCTGCATGGCGAGCTGCAGCCGCTCGTGCCACTCGATGCGCTTGCATCGCTCGACGATCTCGCCGCGAAGCTGGCCGACCGCGGGATCCCCGCATCGCTGATGGCGCTCGGCAAATTCGGGACGCCGCATCAGCTCTACATTCCCTGGATGCAGGCGACCTACATCATGGTCGCGAACAAGCAGGCGCTGCCGTATCTGCCCACGGGCGCCGACGTCAACGCGCTGACCTACGACCAGCTCGCCGCCTGGGCGGCCGCGATCCAGGAGAAGACCGGCAAGCGCATGCTCGGGTTCCCCGCCGGGCCGCAGGGGCTGATGCACCGATTCTTCGAAGGCTTCCTCTACCCGTCCTACACGGGCGGGGTCGTGGTCCCGTTCAAGTCGGACGCCGCCGACAAGATGTGGACGCAGTTCACGGCGATGTGGAAGGCGGTCAATCCGAACTCGACCAGCTACAATTTTATGCAGGAGCCGCTGCTTTCCGGCGACGTCTGGATCGCTTTCGACCACATCGCCCGCCTGCTCGATGCGCTGCGCCAGAAGCCCGATGATTTCGTAGCCTTCCCTGCACCCGCCGGTCCGAAGGGGCGCGGCTACATGCCGGTGCTCGCCGGTCTCGCGGTACTGAAGGGCGCGCCCGACCAGACGGGGGCGAACGCGCTGATCGACTATCTCAGCAAGCCGGAAACGCAGATCACCACGGCGCGCGCCGTCGGGTTCTTCCCGGTGGTGAACACGCCGCTGCCGTCCGATCTCGATCCGGGTCTGAAACTAGGCGTCGCCGCGATCGGCGCCACGCAATCGGCGAAGGACGCGATTCCTGCGCTGCTGCCGATCGGCCTCGGCCAGCGCGGCGGCGAGTTCGACAAGGTGTTCCTCGACACGTTCCAGCTCATCGTGCTCCGCGGCAACAAGCCCGCGACCGTGCTCGACCGCGAGGCGCAGACGCTGAACCGGATCCTCAAGGAGACCGGCGCCCCCTGCTGGGCACCCGATCCGGCGAGCACCGGGCCGTGCCAGGCGGAATGACGCGCTTCCGCGCCACCCCCTCACCCGGCCCTCTGCCCGCGTGCGGGGAGAGGGCCGGGTGAGGGGCGGACCCGCGAAATGAACAGCGACATCAGCGTTGAGGCCGCCGCACGCCCGGCCGTGCGCCCACCCCGAACCCTCGCGGCAACCCTGCGCCCGATCACCCCCTACCTCCTCATCGCC
>DATAPS010000434.1:0-5311 GCA_036265085.1 Acetobacteraceae bacterium
GGAGTCGGGCGTGGCGGCACCGGCCGCGGCACGACCGGAGACGGGAGCGCCGGGGGGCGGGCGAGCGCGAGCTGCTGCGGCGGCGGTGAGGCCGGAGGAACCGGCGGCACGGGCAGCGGCACCTCGCCGAGCGGCGCCGCAACCGGTCCCGGCGGCGCCTGCTCGGCGGTTGCGGCCGGGATCTTCGCGGGTGCAGGCGTCGCGACGGCGGGCGGCGCGGGCGGAGGCGGCGGCCCGGTGGCCGCCGCCTCCGGCGGGGCGAGGGGTGCCGAGACCGGTGGCGGCGCGGCGGCCGTCGCGGTCTCGGCGGGGGGCGTTGCGGCGCCGCTCGGGCCGGGCTCGGCTGCCTCCGGCGAGGGCGGGGCGACCGACGATTCGAGCGTTGGATTGGGGCTGGCGGCCGGGGCGCGTGGGCCGGCTTCGAGGCTGACCGTCACCGCAGGCAATGCGTCCAGATCGTTCAGGTGCTCGCGCGGCAGCCCGAGCAGAAGCGCTGCGATCGCCAGCGCGTGCAGTGCCAGGGACACTGCCGCGACGCGCCGCAGCCGCGCGCCGCGCGCCGCGCGCCGAGGCGGTCGCGTGACGCCGCCGAGAGGCAGCGGCGGGCCCCGTACTGTGGACATCGTGGTCAGCTGCACGGTTCCGGCAGGTAGGCGATCCCGGGCGAGCCGCCAAGCGCAGTTACAGTACGAAGGCCGTTGCACCGGACCGCGGAGATGGTTAGGGTTCCGCCGATGGTTGCGCTTCGTTCCTCTCTGCGCTGGTGGCGGCTCGTCTAAACACGAGCGGCCAGTCATTTCTTATCACATGGCCGTCTCGGGTTCGGGGCGGCTTTTGTTTTTCCGACATTTGACCCCACCCCTGCCCGAGCCGGACCGAAGCCTCGGAGCAGATCTCATGCGTCACGACAGCTACACGACCCAGGGCGGCATCACCGTCGACCGTCTCGTCGAGGAGATCGCCTATCCCGGCGACACCGCCGGACTGACCGCCCGCCTCGACGCCCGGCGCGGCGTCCTGCTCTCTTCCAGCTTCGAATTCCCCGGCCGCTACACCCGGTGGGACACAGGCTTTATAGATCCGCCCCTCGCCGTCACGGCGCGAGCCGACCGCTTCGCGATCGCGGCGCTGAACCCGCGAGGCGCCGTGCTCCTTCCCGCGATCGGCGCCGCGCTCGCCGGATGCGAAGCGGTCGCGCAGATCGAGACCGGGCCGGAACGCATCGCAGGCTGCCTCGCCGTCGGCGGCGACCACTTCCCCGAGGAGCAGCGCAGCCGGCAGCCGAGCGTGTTCTCCGTCATCCGCGCGCTGGTTGCGCTGTTCGGCAGTGACGAGGACCGGCATCTCGGCCTCTACGGCGCCTTCGGCTACGACCTCGTGTACCAGTTCGAGCCGATGCCGCTGCGCCTCCCACGCGCTGCCGAGCAACGCGATCTCGTGCTGTTCCTTCCCGACGAGCTGCTGGTGGTCGACCACGTCCGCCAAGTCGCCACCCTCCGCCGCTATGAGTTCCACGCGGGTGCGGCCAGCACCGTGGGCCTGTCGCGCGACACCGCGCCTGCGTCTTACGTGCCGCAGCCCACGGGTCCGCTGCCGCGGGAGAGCGACCATGCGCCCGGCGAGTACGCCGCGATGGTCGAGCGCGCGCGGGCGGCGTTCGCGCGCGGCGACCTGTTCGAGGCGGTCCTCGGCCAACTCCTCGCCGCCCCCTGCGCGGAGATGCCGAGCGAGATCTTCCGCCGGCTGCGCCGCACCAACCCCGCCCCGTATGGCGCCCTCATGAATCTCGGCGATGGCGAGTTCCTCGTCGCCGCGTCGCCGGAGATGTTCGTCCGCGTCGAGGGGCGGCGAATCGAGACCTGCCCGATCAGCGGCACGATCCGCCGCGGCGCCGACGCGCTGGAAGACGCCGATCGCATCCGCGAGCTCCTGAACTCCGCCAAGGACGAAGCGGAGCTGACGATGTGCACCGACGTCGATCGCAATGATAAATCCCGCGTCTGCGAACCGGGCAGCGTGCGGGTGATCGGGCGGCGGCAGATCGAGATGTATTCGCGGCTGATCCACACGGTCGATCACGTGGAAGGCACGCTGCGCCCCGAATTCGACGCGCTCGACGCGTTCCTTAGCCACGCGTGGGCGGTGACGGTCACCGGCGCGCCGAAGCGCTGGGCCATCCGCTTCATCGAACAGGAGGAGAAGAGCGCCCGCCGCTGGTACGGCGGCGCGATCGGCGGGGTGACATTCGACGGCAACATGAACACCGGCCTGACGCTCCGCACCATCCGGATGCGCGACGGCATCGCCGAAGTCCGCGTCGGCGCCACGCTGCTGCACGACAGCGACCCGGCCGCGGAGGAGGCGGAGACGCGCCTGAAGGCGGCCGCGATGTTCGCCGCCATCGCCGGGCAGGCGCCCGTCACTTCGCGTGTCGCTCCCGTTGCCGTGGCCACGGGCCGCCGCGTGCTGTTGGTCGATCACGAGGACAGCTTCGTCCATACGCTTGCCGGCTATTTTCGGGCGGCAGGCGCAGAGGTGTCGACTCTGCGCGCCGCGCTCGCACGCGCCGAGCTCGCGGCGGGTTTGCCGGCAGATCTCGTCGTGCTCTCGCCGGGACCGGGCCGGCCCAGCGATTTCGCGATGAGCGAGACGCTCGACCTGCTGTATCGCCGGGACCTGCCGGTGTTCGGCGTGTGCCTCGGTCTCCAGGGGATCGTCGAGCATGGCGGCGGCGTGCTCGACCTGCTGACGGTGCCGATGCACGGGAAACCATCGGAGATCCACGTCCTCGGCGGACGGTTGCTCGACGGCTTCCCGAACCGGATCACGGTGGGCCGGTACCACTCACTGCACGCCCGCCGCGCGGTCGTTCCGCCAAGCCTGCGGGTGACGGCGGAGACAGAGGACGGGGTCGTGATGGCGGTCGAACATCTCACGAGGCCGGTGGCTGCCGTGCAATTCCACCCGGAGTCCGTCATGACGACGGCGGCGGTAGGGCACCGTCTTGTCGCGCGCGTGCTGGAGACGCTCACGCCAACGGCGGAGCCACTTCCCGCGGTCGCCTGAAGCGAGGCATACCAGTGCCCAGGGCCCGAAGCCGTCGCTACGGGTTCGCGGCGCGCGTCGGGTCCAGCACCATTTCGTGGATGCGCACCACATCGCTCTGTTCCATCACACGGCGGGCGAATCGGGCGCAGTCGGCGATGTCGAGACCGCGGACCGCCTGTTTCACGCGCGGCAGCGAGCCCGCGTTCATGCTCAGGCTGCGCAGCCCCAGGCCCAGGAGGAGCGCCGTCATCTTCGGGTTCCCCGCCAGCTCGCCGCAGACCGAGACAGGCATCCGCATCCGTAGCGCAGCCTCCGTTGCGAACTGCACCAGGCGGAGCACCGCGGGATGCAGCGGATCATAAAGCTGGGCCACGTCCGTCTCGCTTCGGTCCACGGCGAGCGTGTACATCGCGAGGTCGTTGGTCCCGATCGCGAAGAAGTCCGATTCCAGGGCCAGCGCGTCGGCCGACAGCGCCGCTCCCGGCGTCTCGATCATGATGCCGAGCGGCGGCAGCGGATCCGGCACATGCTCTCCCCGGCGCCGCAACCGCCGTCCCACGCGCTCGTAGATGTCTCGCGCGGCACGCACTTCGGCGAGGTTGGTTATCATCGGCAGCAGCACCCGCGTCGGCCCGGCGACCGCGGCGCGCAGGATGGCGGCGAGCTGGGTCTCGAACAGCTCGGTCTCGCGCAGCAGGAGGCGGATGCCGCGCAACCCGAGCGCCGGGTTGTCATCGGCGACCTCGGGGACGATCCCCTCGCTCTCCAGCGCCTCGATTTCCTTTTCGCCGCCCCAGTCGAGCACCCGGATCGTCACCGGATCGCCGCCCATCGCCTCGATGACGTTGCGATAGACCTCGGCCTGATCTGCCTCCGAGGGCAGCGTTTCGCGGTTCATGAACAAGAACTCGCTGCGCAACAGCCCGATCCCGCAGGCGCCCGCCTGCGAGATCAGCGGCAGCTCTGCCGGAAGCTCCAGATTTGCCTGCAGTTCAACGGCTTCGCCGTCCGTTGTGACCGCCGGAAGCCGACGCAGGCGCGCCAGCTTCTGCCGCTCACGAACCGCCGCGGTCAGGGCGGTGCGCGCTGCGGACAGCGTGGCCGTCGATGGATGCAGCGCCAGCTCTCCGTGAAATCCGTCGAGCACCATCTGATCGCCGGGTTTCGCAGCCGACATCAGCCCGACCACGCCCAATACCGCTGGAACGCCGAGTGCGCGCAGCATGATCGCGGTATGGCCGTCGGATCCCCCCTCCTCGGTCGCCGCTCCGGCTAGGCGCGAGGGATCGAGCAGGGCTGCGTCGGCTGGGCGGAGGTACTCGCAGGCCAGAATGGCGCCCTGCGGCAGGTCGGCGAAGCTGCGGAACGGCGCGTGGGTCAGGTTGCGCAGCAGCCGCCGCCCGATCTCGCGCACCTCGTCGGCACGGCGCTGCCGGCCAGCGCGGTCGTCGGCCGGCGGCATCGCGAGAAAGGCGCGCGCGAGCGCGTCGGTCTCGTCGAACACCGCGGTTTCGGCGGCAACAAGTGCCTCGCCGATCCGGCGCTTCGCGCCGCGCACGAGGCGCGAGGGTCCGATCATTGCGAGATACGCATCGAGCAGTGGTGCAATCTCGGCCTGGCTGTCGTCGGGAAGCAGGGCGAGACGCGCGCGCAGCTTGTGGAGTTGCTTGCGCGACTGCGCGATCGCCTGGTCGAGCCGGGCGATTTCCGCGTCGACCGCCTCCGCCACGATGCTCCGGCGGTTCACGGTCACGGGCGGCTCGACCGCGCCGAACACCGGGCCGATGGCGATGCCCTCAGAAACCGCAATCCCACGCATCCGCCGCTCCTGGCGCGGCGGCCGGGCCGATTGGATCCGGTGAGAGGCGGCCTTATGCTCTAGTGGACCGGCAAGCCGCGCTGCCTGGCGCGAGGCCGGGGACGGCGCGGGTCGAAGATCGGCCGAGTCGTCATCCTTGCTCATCGAAGCCAGCCTCGACGAGTGCCGAGAGCGCGTCCAGGGCTTCTTTCGCGTCCCATCCTTCGGCGCGCAATTCGATCGGCGTCCCTTGGCCGGCGCCGAGCATCATGAGCCCCATGATGGAACGCGCGGAAACGCTCTGTCCGTCCTTCACGACATCGACCGAGGCCCCGAACCGCTCGGCCGTGACGACGAACTTGGCGGCGGCGCGGGCGTGCAGCCCCCGCTTGTTGGCGATGGTGACGGTGCGGGTAAGGACGGTGCCGTTCGGGATCGGAGCTTCCGCCCCCGGATCGGTCATCC
>DATAPS010000435.1:0-7376 GCA_036265085.1 Acetobacteraceae bacterium
ACGCCGAGAAGGCCGCGCACGCCGCCGGCCTGCCGCCGCCGGTCTGGCCGCAGCCGCCGCAGCCGGCGCGGATCCGCAAGCAGCCGCCGTTCCGCTTCTACATCACGAGCCACGGACCGCCGCTGCGCGCGTGATCGCGCGGCGCGACGCCGTTGCCCACCGCTATCAGGCGAAACTCGATCGCGGCCGGTCCATGCCGGACAGCGGCGCGACGCGCGCATGGCCGTCGCGCGCATGGCGGTCGCGCCCCTCGGGACACCCTACTGCGCGCACCCCGTCGGCGGGTTCGGATCCCGGACGAAATGCATGATGCAGTTCCCGAAGCGGACGGCGAAATCGGTCGACGCGGCGGCGCCGTGACCTTTCAGCCCGTCGGGCCGATCGATCATCAACATTGCACCGACTTGCGGCACGAGCATCCGGCGAACGCGTTCGGCACGCCGTTCCTCGCCGCCGGCGAACGGATCTTCGCGAAACTGGATGAATGCGACCCGCGTGGACTGGCGGGGTATGCCCGCAAGGAGGGAGTAGAACGACGTCTCACCGTTCAGGATCAGCCAACCGGGATCGACGCCGCTCTGTGCCGGCGATGCGGCAATAATGGCGTCTGCCGCGCCCGGTGTCGCCAGCATCTGGAGCGCGTTCCAGGCGCCGCGCGATTGTCCGGCCGACACGATCGTGCGCCAGCCGCGGCGGCGCAGTTCCGCGAGCGCGCCGCGCAGCCATGTCGCGACCAGATCCGGATCATGGTCCCAGCCGGGATCGCGATCGAAACGGATCACGTCGTAGCCGACATCGTTGAGCGCGCGCAGATACCCGGGCGGCTGAGACCCGCGGTAATCTGCCTTGGCGCCGCCGAAACCGTGGCCGAAAAGGACGACGCCCTCGGCGGCTTGCGGTCCGAACCAGAAGAACCGCCGGTCGGGCACGACCTCGTAGCCGCGTTCCGCGATGATTGCGGGCTGCTGGGGGCGAGCGAGCGGCTGGCGACCATGCCAGACGACATCGAGGTCCTCGGCGTAGATCGCGCAATCCGTACCGCCTTTGCTCGCGCAGGATTTGAGTGCGCCGTCGCGCATCTCCGCAATCGTGTCCCCGCCCCATTGTCCGCCGTACCAGCCGTTCGAGGCGACGGCCCATGCCCGCGGCAGATCGCCCAAAAGGAAACGGCCCGTGTACGCCTCGGAACCGCCCGGACGCATCGATGGCAGTATCATGGTATCGAGGATCGGCTCCGTCGCCGCATGCGCGAGAGCGCCGCACGCGCACAGCACTGCGATCAGCAACGCGCGACGCATCGCCCGCCTTTTCAAAGAAACCCCGCCTTTCAGGGAAACTATGGATGGTGCGCCCCCGATCATAGCGGCGCGGCCGCGCTTGTTCCACGGCACCCATGCCCGTATCTCTGCGCGCATGCGCTCGTATCCCGTTCGGCTCGTCGTGTCTGCCTTGGTCGTGATGGCGGGGGCCGCCCTCCCGGCGCTCGGCCAGCAGAAGCAGAGCCGTCCGCCCGCGGCCGCGCCGGCGACGCGCCCCGCCGCGAACGCACCCAAGGAGATCGGGCGATTCGAGGACTGGATCGCCGCGACCCATGACGAGTCGGGGCAACTCGCCTGCTACGCCTTCACGCGCGCGCTGTCGTCGCAGCCGGCGATGCCGGGACGCGGCGATGTCGTGCTGACCGTGACGGAGCGCACCACCCCCCGCGACGCCGTCGCGATCAGCGCGGGCTTCAATTATTCAGCGACCGCGGCGGTGACTGTCGCGGTCGGGGCGACCACGTTCCAGTTCTACACGGCCCAGCGCTCCGCCTTCGCGCGCGACGGCCACGCGGCGATCACGGCGTTCGAGAAGGGAGATCGTGTGACTGCGAAGTCGCCGACGCCGAAAGGCACGGGGGTCACCGACACATTCAGCCTGCGCGGCTTCACCGCCGCTTACGGCGCGATCAACAAGGCATGTCCCCCGAAATGAGCGCCGCCAACGATCTCACCGAAGCCGAGCGCGCGCGCATCCTCGCCAAGACAGCACGCTTCGACCCGCCGGCCGCGCGCCTTGCCGACGGGCGGCGCGATCTGGTCGCGCTCACGCGCGAGGAGATCACGGCCGAGCTCGCCGCGATCGGGGAGCCCGGGTTCCGCGCCAAGCAGCTCTGGCACTGGATCTATCACCAGGGCGTCACCGATTTCGCCCGCATGTCCAGCATCGCGCGGCCGCTGCAGGAAAAGCTGGCGGCACAGTTCGTCGTCGGACGCCCGGAGGCGGCGCTGGTGCAGACGAGCACGGACGAGACGCGCAAATGGCTGTTCCGTTTCCGTGACGGGCAGGAAGCGGAGACGGTCTATATCCCCGACCGGCGCGAGGATCGCGGCGCCGTCTGCATCTCCTCGCAGGTCGGCTGCACGCTGTCCTGCCGGTTCTGCCACACCGGCACGCAGGCGCTCGTGCGCAATCTCGGCGCCGCGGAGATCCTCGGGCAGTTCATGGCGGCGCGCGACAGCTACGGCGAGTGGCCGAGCCCGAAAGGCGAGACGCCGCGCCTGCTCTCCACCATTGTGCTGATGGGGATGGGCGAGCCGCTCTACAATTACGAGAACGTCGCGAGGGCGATGCGGATCGTGATGGACGGCGAAGGCATCGCGCTGTCGCGACGACGGATCACCCTGTCCACCTCGGGCGTGGTGCCGATGATGGACCGCGCGGGGGCGGAGCTCGGCGTCAATCTCGCGGTGTCGCTGCATGCGGTGCGTGACGAGTTGCGAGACGAGCTGGTGCCGCTCAACCGCAAGTATCCGATCGCCGAGGTGATGGCCGCGTGCCGACGCTACCCGTCGGCGTCCAACGCGCGGCGGATCACGTTCGAATACGTCATGCTGAAGGACGTGAACGATTCGCCCGCGGAGGCGCGCGAGCTGATCCGGCTGATCTCGGGCCTTCCCGCAAAGGTGAACCTGATCCCGTTCAATCCCTGGCCGGGCAGCCCGTACGAGACGAGCACGCAAGCCGCGATCGACCGTTTCGCGAGGATCGTGATGGACGCCGGATTCTCGTCCCCCGTGCGCACGCCGCGCGGGCGCGACATTCTCGCCGCATGCGGGCAGCTCCGCACCGAGGGAAAGCGGCCGCGCGCCGCCGCGTAAGGTGGCGGTACTGCGGTTGCGGCGGGAATTCCGGCCGGCGACATCAGGCGAACCGGTGCGGGACGACGAGCCGGCCCTTCGCCGGCGGGGCTAGAACCGATCGCCGACGCGGCGCCCGGCTGGCTTGGTCCGGGACCCCGCGGCTTGCCGCGGCAGACAGGCGGCGCTACTCCCGCGCCAACGGTCCTGTCGAGAGCCCTCCGCAATGCGCGTGAAAGACGTCAAGAAGGTCGTGCTCGCCTATTCCGGCGGGCTCGACACCAGCGTGATTCTCAAATGGCTGCAGACGACCTATCGCTGCGAGGTCGTCACCTTCACCGCCGACCTCGGCCAGGGCGAGGAACTCGAGCCGGCGCGGCGCAAGGCCGAGATGCTCGGCGTGCGGGAAATCTTCGTCGACGACCTGCGCGAGACCTTTGTACGCGACTTCGTGTTTCCGATGTTCCGCGCCAACGCGCTGTACGAAGGCCAGTACCTGCTCGGCACGTCGATCGCACGCCCGCTGATCGCGCAGCGGCAGATCGAGATCGCGGAGCAGGTCGGCGCGGACGCGGTGGCGCATGGCGCAACCGGCAAAGGGAACGATCAGGTCCGCTTCGAGCTGTCCTATTATTCGCTGAAGCCCGACATCAAGATCATCGCGCCGTGGCGCGAGTGGGGCCTGACCAGCCGCACCAAACTGCTGGAGTTTGCCGAGCAGAACCAGATCCCGATCGCCAAGGACAAGCGCGGCGAGGCGCCGTTCAGCGTGGACGCGAACCTGCTGCACTCGTCGTCGGAGGGGAAGATCCTCGAGGACCCCGCGCGCGAGCCGGATGAGATCGTCTACCAGCGGACGGTCCGGCCGGAGGACGCGCCGGACAAGGCGACGATCGTCGGCATCGATTTCGCGCATGGCGACCCGGTCGCGATCGACGGCGAGACGTTGTCGCCGGCCGCGCTGCTCACGAAGCTGAACGCGCTGGGGCGCGAGAACGGGATCGGACGGCTCGATCTCGTCGAGAACCGGTTCGTCGGCATGAAGAACCGTGGCGTCTACGAGACGCCGGGAGGGACGATCTTGCATGTCGCTCATCGCGGCATGGAGAGCCTGACGCTCGATCGGGAGGCGGCGCATCTGAAGGATAGCCTGATGCCGCGCTACGCCGAGCTGATCTACAACGGCTTCTGGTTCAGCCCGGAGCGGCGGATGCTCCAGGCGCTGATCGACGAGAGCCAGAAGAGCGTGACCGGCCGCGTGCGGCTGAAGCTCTACAAGGGCAGCGCCTCGGTGATCGGCCGCGAGAGCCCCAATTCGCTTTATTCGGCGAAGGTCGTTACTTTCGAAGAGGACCAGGGTGCGTACGACCAGTTCGACGCGCAAGGGTTCATCAAGCTCAACGCGCTGCGCCTTCGCCTCGGTGCGATGGCCGGCCGCAAAGGGGGAAGTCTTTAAGCATGCCAGTCAATCTCTACGACGTTTCGGTGCCGTTGTTCACGCAGCTGCTCGGCTCGCTGTCCACCGTGCTCGACAAGGGTGCGGCGTTCGCCCAGACGAAGAAGATCGATCCGTCGGTGCTGCTGCAGTCGCGGATCGCGCCCGACATGTACCCGCTTGTGCGCCAGGTTCAGGTCGCGACCGATGCCGCGAAGGGTTGCGTCGCGCGGCTCGCGGGCGTGGAGATCCCGAGCTATCCCGACGAAGAGAAGACCATGGAGGAAATCAAGGCGCGCATCGCGAAGACGATCGACTTCGTGAGGTCGGTGCCTGCGGAGACGATCAACGCCGCGGCTGACAAGGAGATCGTCCTTCAGATGGGGCCGCAGAACAATCGCACGGAGAGGCGGTTCAAGGGTGCGGCGTTCGTGACTCGCTGGGTGATCCCCAACTTCACGTTCCACTGCACGACCTCCTACGACATCCTTCGCCACAACGGCGTCGAGGTCGGCAAGCGCGACTTCCTCGGGCAGACGCAGTAGGCGTCACCAGGGGCGGCGGGGCGAAAGCTCCGCTGCATTCCCGGGCTCCGAGATGACGACACGAATGACGACGGCCGAGGCCACGGTGGACGCGCTGGTCGCGCATGGCATCGACACGCTCTACGCCCTACCCGGCGTGCATAACGATCACCTGTTCGATGCCATCGCACGCAGCGACGGTAGGATGCGCGCGCTGCACACGCGCCACGAACAGGCCTCCGCCTACATGGCGCTCGGCGCTGCGCTCGCGACGGGACGCCCGCAAGCCTATGCCGCAGTCCCCGGCCCGGGGATCCTCAACACCGCCGCCGCCCTGCTCACCGCGTACGGGCTCGGCGCGCCGGTCGTCGCCATCGCCGGCCAGATCCCGTCGGACGCGATCGACGCCGGACGCGGCCATCTGCACGAGATCCACGACCAGCTCGGGATGCTCCGCCACATCACCAAGCACGCGGCCCGCATCACCGGCGCGCACGAGGCGCATCAGCGCGTGGCCGACGCGATCCGCATCGCGATAAGCGGGCGCACGCAGCCGGTGGCGCTGGAATGCGCGATCGACACCTGGGGCCGCGCCGGCGTGCCCGCGCCTGTCGCGCCGAATCCCGCACCGCGCCCGCCGATCGACGACGACGCGATCACAAGTGCCGCGAAGCTCCTCGGCGCCGCCGAACGCCCCATCATCGTCGCGGGCGGCGGCGCGCTCGACGCGCCGGACGAACTGCTGGCGCTTGCGGAGATGCTCGAAGCACCGGTCGTCACCTACCGACGCGCGCGCGGCGTCATCCCGACGATGCACCGGCTCGCCGCGTCGCTGCCGGTCGGGCACCGGCTGTGGGGCGATGCGGACGCGGTGCTCGGCGTGGGCACGCGGCTGCATTATCAGCAGACGACCTGGGGCACCGATTCCGCGGTCAAGATCGTGCGGATCGATGTCGATCCCGAGGAGATCGACCGCTTCCGCCACCCCGACTGCGGCATCGTCGGCGACGCCGGCGATGCCCTGCGAGCGTTGCTCGCCGAGCTTCCCGCACACAATCGCGCTCGCACCCCGCGCGCGGATATCGAAGCGGCCCAGGCGTGGTTCGCCGACCGACTGAAGCGCCAGGAGCCGCAGATGGGTTTCCTCCGCGCCATCCGAACCGCGCTGCCCGACGATGGCGTGTTCGTCGAGGACGTCACGCAGATCGGCTTCGTCGGCCGCCTCGCCTTTCCCGTCGCCAAGCCGCGCCGCTATCTCTCGCCGGGTTATCAGGACAATCTCGGTTGGGCCTTCGGCACAGCACTCGGCGTGCAAGCGGCCTTGCCCGATCGTGCTGTCGTCGCGGTCTGCGGCGATGGCGGTTTCATGTATCAGGCGCAGGAGCTGGCGACCGCGGTGCGCCACAACCTCCCGCTGGTCGCGATCGTGTTCGACGACGGGGCATTCGGCAACGTGCGCCGCATCCAACAACAGCAATACGGCAATCGGCTGATCGCCTGCGACCTCGCCAACCCGGATTTCGTCCGCTTCGCCGAGAGCTTCGGGATCGCCGCTTATCGGGCCACCGACGAAGCCTCGCTCGCCCGCACGCTCGCCGCAGCGCTCGAGGCGCGTGCGCCCGCACTGATCCACGTCCCCGTCGGCCCGATGCCGAGCCCGTGGGACATGCTGATCCACCCGCGCGTGCGCGGTTTCGAGGAATCCTGGCGGCCTAACTTGCCCTGACGGAGTGCCGTTAGGGTCGTAAGCCGTTGCGGCACTCGGCCGCGGCTCCTAGGCTCGCAGCGCGAGCGGGAGAGACGGGATGAGACGCGGGGCGCTGCTGAGCTGGGTGCTTGCGCTCACGCTCGCGGCGGCCACACCGGCGGCGGCGCAGAAATCGGCGGACACGCTGCGAGTCGCCTGGCGCGACGCGATCCCCAATCTCGACCCCTATTATAACCAACTCCGCGTCGGCCTCGTGCTCGCGCACCAGGCATGGGACACGCTGATCTATCGCGATCCCGAAACGCTGACCCTCAAGCCGCTGCTCGCGGTCGCATGGCGCCAGACCGACCCGATCACGTGGGAGTTCGATCTGCGGCGCGGCGTGAGGTTTCAGGACGGCTCGCCGCTGACCGCCGACGACGTCGTCTACACGGTCGAAACGGTGATCGACGACCGGCGCGTGCAGGTCGGGAGCAACTACGCCTGGATCGCGAGCGCGGAGAAGATCGACGACCACAAGGTGCGCCTGAAGGCGAAGCGCGTCTTTCCGGCCGCTCTCGAATACCTCGCGATGACACTCCCGATTTGGC
>DATAPS010000436.1:0-28094 GCA_036265085.1 Acetobacteraceae bacterium
CGCGGCAACGCCCTCGACCGGCACGCGACCTACCATTCCCCCGACACCCCGCCATCCCACGCCTACGTCGCGTTCTATCTCTGGCTGCGCGAGGTCGTCGGCGTCCACGCGATCGTCCATCTCGGCACGCACGGCACGCTCGAATGGCTCCCCGGCAAGGCCGTCGCGCTCTCCGCCGCGTGCGCCCCCGCCGCGCTCGCCCGCGGCCTGCCCGTCATCTACCCGTTCATCGCCAACAATCCCGGCGAAGCCGCCGTCGCGAAGCGCCGCCTCGGCGCGGTCACGATCGGCCATCTCACGCCGCCGCTGCGAAGCGCCGGCGCACATGGCGCGATCGCCGAACTCGAGCGGCTGATCGACGAGTACGCCGCCGCCGACGGCCTCGACCGCCGCCGCACCGCGCGCCTCCGCCAAGAGATCCTTGAGCGAGCCGCCACACTCGGCCTGGCCGAAGAAGCCGGCATTCCGCCGGGTGCGCCGGAGACCGACGCGCTCGCCCGCTTGGACGCCTATCTCTGCGACGTGAAGGACCTGCAGGTCCGCGACGGTCTGCATGTGTTCGGCCGCGCACCCGCAGACCCGCAACGCGCCGCGCTGCTCGACTCGCTCCGCCGCGCCAGTCCCGGACTCGACGCGGACGAGCTCGCGCAGCGTCTCGACGCCAGTCCCGTCGCAGAACGCGACGCGATGCTCGCTGCCCTCGACGGGCGCTTCGTCCAGCCCGGCCCCGCTGGCGCGCCGACGCGGGGCCGTGCCGATGTGCTGCCAACCGGCCGCAATCTCACCGCCGTCGACCCGCGCGCACTGCCCACCCGCGCCGCCGTGGCGCTCGCTGAGCTCACCGCCGCCGACATCCTCCGCCGCCATCGCCAGGATCACGGCGAATGGCCGCGCGCGCTGATGCTGAACCTGTGGGGAAGTGCGGCGATGCGCACTGGCGGCGAAGATCTCGCGCTGGCTCTCGTGCTGCTCGGCGCGCGCCCCGTCTGGGACGGTGGCTCCGCGCGCGTGACCGGCGTGGAGATCCTCCCTCTCGCAGTTCTCGACCGTCCGCGCGTCGATGTGACGCTGCGGATCTCCGGCCTGTTCCGCAACGCTTTCCCCGCGCAACTCGTGCTCTATGACGAGGCCGTGCGGGCCGTCGCCGCGCGGGACGAAACGCCGGAATGGAACCCGCTCGCGGGCGTGCGCGATCCCACGCGCGTGTACGGTCCGGCGCCCGGCGGCTACGGCACCGGCCTCGAAGCGCTGCTGCAACGCGGCGTCTGGACCACCCGCGACGCGCTCGGCGCCGCCTTCGTCGATGGCTCCTCGCATGGTTACGGTCGCGAGGCGGACGGATCCGGATTCGTCGCGCGTGTCGCGGATGCCGATGCGTTCGTGCAGGTGCAGGACCACCGCGACGTAGACGTGCTCGACGGCAACGGCTTCGCGGCGCATCAGGGCGGGTTTGCTGCCGCTGCAGCCGCGCATGGCCGCTCGCCCGCGCTGTATCACGCCGACACCTCGCAGCCGGGCGCACCGCGCACGCGCCTGCTCGATGAGGAGATTTCGCGCGTCGCACGGGGCCGTCTCGCCAATCCCGCGTGGATCGCCGGAATGATGCGCCACCGCTATCGCGGTGCTGCGGAGATTGCGCGGGGCGTCGAGGGCCTGTGCGGCTTCGCGGCGACGTTGCCGATGCGGCTCGACCGGCAGTTCGATCTGGTATTCGACGCGACGATCGGCGAGGCGGCGGTCGATGCGTTCCTACGCGACGCGAATCCCGCTGCGCGCGCCGACATGATTTCGCGATTCCGCGACATGCGGCGGCGTGGCTTGTGGCAGCCGAGGCGCAACGCAGTCGCCGCGCTTCTCGACGGGGACGCAGCGCTATGAATGCGATCCGGCGCGGCTGGTGCCCGAGCGCGTTCGAGCCGATGGCAAGCGGCGACGGGTTGCTGGTGCGGATCAAGCCGCACCTCGCGACGATCACCGCGGCGCAGGCGCGTGCGCTCGCGGCGGCGTCGCTGCGGTTCGGGAATGGCGCGATCGGGTTGACGAATCGCGGGAATTTCCAGGTGCGCGGGTTGCGCGAAGGAACGATGGCGCAGTTCACGCGCGCGATGCTCGATGCGGCGCTGGTGTCGCCCGATCCGGTGGTCGAGCGTGCACGGAACGTGATCGTGTCGCCGCTGGTGGGGGATGATCCGGGGTGCGCGGAGGCGACGCGGGAGATCGCGCTGATTGCGGAGTCGCTGCTTGCGCTGAGCAAGGGCTTGGATCCGAAGTTCGCCATAGCGGTCGACGGTGGCGGCATTCTCCCGCTCGGCCCGACGACCGCAGACATCGCGATCACGCTCTCTTCTCCCCCTCCCCATGCGGGAGAGGGTCGGGGTGAGGGGGCGCAAGGGGAGGGGGCTTCCTACGCTCGCGGCGTCGGCTTCCACCATTACGCGGGACCGCCCAGAGGCGCGTTCGGGCTCGCCCCGGCGTTCGGAGCGCTCGACGCGGAAGGACTTGGAGGCCTCGCAAGCCTTTGCGAAGCCTACGGCAACGGCACCCTCCGCATTTCACCCTGGCGCATCGTCTTCATCACCGGCGTCCGGAGCGAGCATGCAACGAAACGAGCCGCCGCCGCTCACGGCCTCATCACCACACCCACCGACCCGCGGCTTCGCGTCATCGCCTGCCCCGGCGCTCCCGCCTGCGTCCAGGCGACCGTTCCGACGCGGCTCGACATTGCAACGAACGCGACGATCCACATCTCCGGCTGCGCCAAAGGCTGCGCCCACCCGTCCGCCGCCCCCATCACGCTCGTCGGTCGCAACGGGCGTTACGACCTGATCCGCAATGGCCGTGCCGGCGACACGCCGCATGTCGAAAGCCTCACCCTCGCGCAAGCCGCCGCGCTGATCGCGGAGGACGCGGCATGACGGTCCGCTTCGACTACATCCGCGACGGCGCCGCCATCTACGAGCGCTCCTTCGCCATGATCCGCGCCGAAGCCGACCTCGCGGGCTTCACGCCGGACGAAGCGAGCGTCGCCATCCGCGTCATCCACGCCTGCGGCATGGTCGACATCATCCACGATCTCCGCTTCGGCCACGACATCGTGCGCAGCGCCCGCGCCGCGCTCCGCGACGGCGCGCCGATCCTCTGCGACGCGAAGATGGTCGCCGAAGGCATCACACGTGCGCGCCTGCCAGCCCGCAACGAGATCGTCTGCACCCTCGCCGATCCCGCAACGCCCGCCCTCGCCGCCCGGCTCGGGACCACGCGCTCGGCGGCAGCGATCGATCTTTGGGGAGACCGCCTCGGTGGTGCCGTCGTCGCGATCGGCAACGCGCCGACCGCGCTGTTCCGCCTGCTCGAGCTGCTCGACGCGGGCGCGCCGCGCCCGGCCGCGGTGATCGGGATGCCGGTCGGCTTCGTGGGCGCCGCGGAATCGAAGCAGGCGCTCGCGGACGATGGGCGCGTGCCCTACGCCATCGTCGCCGGGCGGCGCGGCGGCAGCGCGATGGCGGTCGCCGCCGTGAACGCCGTCGCCAGCGAGCGCGAGACGTGAGCGGCACGTTCTTCGTTGTCGGCGTCGGGCCGGGCGATCCCGAGCTGCTCACGCTGAAAGCGGCGCGCGTGATCGGCGCGGCGCCGGTCGTGGCGTGGTTCGCAAAGGCGGGACGTGCCGGTCACGCGCATCGCACGGCGTGCGGAATGATCGCCCCCGCCGCCGAGCGGCTGGCGTTCGACTATCCCTTCACGACCGAGATCGACGCCGGCTCCGAGCACTATCGAACCGAGATGGCGGCGTTCTACGACGTGTGCGCCGGGCATTGCGCGCAACGGCTGGAATCGGGACGCGACATCGCGCTCCTGTGCGAAGGCGATCCGTTCTTCTACGGCTCCGCGATGTACCTTTTCGATCGCCTCGGGCCGCGCTTCCCGACCGATATCGTCCCCGGGATCACCGGCATGAGCGGCTGCTGGTCGCGCGCGATGCTGCCGATGGCGCACGGCGACGACACGTTCATCGTGCTTCCCGGAACGCTGGACGAGGACACGCTGTCGCGACGCCTATTGGGCGACCATGCCGCGGTGGTGATGAAGCTCGGGCGCAACATGCCGAAGGTCCGGGCGGCGCTGGATCGCGCGGGGCGGGCGGACCGTGCGGTCTGTGTGGTGCAAGGCACCATGGCGGGAGAGCGCATCATGCCGTTGTGCGAGGTGAACGGCGCCGAAATCCCATATTTCGCCATGGTGCTCGTGCCCGGCCGGGCGGCTTCGCGGTGAGCGGGGCGCTCGCGATCGTGGGTTTGGGGCCGGGGGCGGCGGAGTTGCGTACCGCGCAGGCGGAAGCAGCCCTCGCATCGGCGACGGTGCTGGTCGGCTACGGACCTTATCTCGACCGCGTGCCGCCGCGGGCGGGTCAGGCGCGCTACCCCTCCGACAATCGGCAGGAATTGGACCGCGCCCGCCACGCGCTCGACCTTGCGGCGAGCGGCGCACGGGTCGCGCTGGTGTCGGGTGGCGATCCCGGTGTGTTCGCGATGGCGAGTGCGGTGTTCGAGGCGATCGAGGCCGGCGGCGCGGGGGTGCGCGGCGTTGCGGTCGAGGTCGTGCCGGGGATCTCCGCCATGCTCGCCGCCGCCGCGCGGCTCGGCGCGCCACTGGGTCACGATTTCTGCGCGATCTCGCTGTCCGATAATCTCAAGCCGTGGGATCTCGTCTTGCGCCGGCTGACAGCGGTCGCCGAGGCGGGGCTGGTGATCGCCCTCTACAACCCGGTGTCCATCGCGCGTCCCTGGCAGCTCGGCGCGGCGCTGGACCATCTCGGCACGATCCTGCCGCCCGACACGCCGGTCGCGTTCGCGACCGCGATCGCGCGGCCCGATGAGCGGATCGCGGTTGTGCCGCTCAGGTATTCGAAAGCACAGGACGCCGATATGCGGACGCTCGTCCTGGTCGGATCGCCGGCGACGCGGTCGATTGCCCGCCTGGATGGCAGCGTGTGGCTCTACACGCCGCGGGCGAGCCACGCGCGGGCGGATTCCGGCGTATGAACGATGATTGTCCTCCCGCATACGGGTTCCGGCGGGCGTTCGATCATCACCACTGGGATGCCGAGCCTGCGCGCGGCCGACAGCTTCGCGGCGGTCGCGGCAGCGCCGGAGTTTTTGGTCACAAGCACCTCGATCCGGCGCTCCCGCATCAGCGCGATCTCGTCTGCCTCGGCGAAAGGACCCCGCGCCGTGATGACGTCGGCGCGCGCGGGGAGCTCGGTCATGCCCGGGGCGTCAACGCTCCGGATCAAGTAGTGATGCTGCGGCGCGGCGCGGAACGGCGCGAGCTCCTGCCGGCCCACGGTCAGCAGCACCCGCTGCGGCATTGGCCCGAGGGCGATCGCCGCACGCGACATATCGTCTACCGGGATCCAGATATCGCCCTGCTGCGGCTCCCACGGCGGGCGCGTGAGGCGCACCAGGGGCACACCGGTCTTCTGCGCTGCGATGGCCGCGTTGGCGGAGATCCGGGTGGCGAACGGGTGGGTGGCGTCGATGATCGCGTCCGTATCGGTCACGCGCAGGTAGTCCGCGAGACCCTCTGGGCCGCCGAACCCGCCGATGCGATGGGCGATCGGCGGCAGGGCGGGAGTGCGCGTCCTGCCGGCGAGGGAGAGGGTCGGGGCGAAGCGGGCGTCGCCGGCAAGCAGGCGGGCGAGGGCGGAGGCTTCGCTGGTGCCGCCGAGCAGCAGGATCCGCAATGCGGGCATTGTCCGCCGTGACCGGGGAGAAGTGGCTCGCGATCGTGGGGATCGGCGAAGACGGTGTCGAGGGGCTGGCACCCGCCGCCGCCCGCCGGATCGCAGGGGCCGGGCTGGTCGTGGGCGCCACCCGGCATCTGGCGCTTGCCGCGCCGCTGATCGGCGGGAGGGCGATGACGTGGCCCTCGCCGCTCGCCGACGCGATCCCGGCGATACTGGCGGAACGGCCGGGGCCGGTGGCGGTGCTGGCGTCGGGGGATCCGTTCTGGTTCGGCGTGGGGCCGGTGCTGGCGCGGGCTGTTCCGGCCGACGAGATGATCTGCTGGCCGGCGCCGTCATCCTTCGCGCTGGCCTGCGCGCGGCTAGGCTGGGCGGTGCAGGACGTGGCGACGTTGTCGTGCTGCGGGCGCCCGCTGGCCGCGGTGGTGCCGCTGCTGCAGCCGCGCGGACGGGTCCTGGTGCTGAGCGAGGACGCGGCCACCCCTGCGGCGCTCGCAAAATTGGTGGCGGCGCGCGGGTTCGACGGTGCGACGCTGCATGTGCTGGAGGCTTTGGGCGGACCGCGCGAGCGGTGGCGGACGACGCGGGCGGGGTGTTTCGACCTCGATGGGATCGACCCGCTCAACCTCGTGGCGCTCGAGCTCGGCGCGGGACCGGGGTTGCCGCTCGCGGCGGGTCTGGCAGAGGACGCATTCGCTCATGACGGCCAGGTCACCAAGCGCGAGATCCGTGCCGTGACGCTCGCGGCCCTTGCGCCGCGGCGGGGCGAGGTGCTCTGGGATATCGGCTGCGGTTCGGGCTCGGTCGGGATCGAGTGGATGCTGCGCCACCCCGCCAACCGCGCGATCGCCGTCGAGCGCGATCCGGTCCGCGCAGCGCGGGCACAGGAGAATGCCGCGACGCTGGGGGTTCCGGCGCTGCGGGTGGTGAAGGGAACGGCGCCGGGCGCGCTGTGCGACCTGCCGAAGCCCGATGCTGTATTCGTGGGCGGTGGCGGGCACGATGCGGCGGTGCTGGCGGCGGCGTGGGACGCGCTGCGGCCGGAGGGGCGGCTGGTGGTGAACGCAGTGACGGTCGAGACCGAGGCCGCGGTGATCGCCGCGTGCCGGACGTATGGCGGCAGCCTCACGCGGCTCTCGGTCGCGCGGATGGATGCAGTCGGCACGATGCACGCTTTCCGCCCGGCCATGACGGTGACGCAGTGGGCGGTGACCCGACCATGATCGCGGCGGGCGTCGGCTGCCGGCGGGGTTGTTCGGCGGACGAGATCGTCGCCGTCGTCGAGCAGGCCTGCATCCAAGCCGCTACTCGGCCAGTGCTGCTCGCCGCCCCGGAGACAAAGGCGGACGAGCGCGGGCTTCGCGACGCCGTGGCGCGGCTCGGCCTGACGCTGCATCTCGTTCCTGACCGTGAGATCCGGGCCGCACAGCCGCGCTGCACCACGTTCAGTGCGCGCGTCGCAGCTCACGCGGGCGTCGGATCGATTGCCGAGGCGGCTGCGCTGGCCGCGGCTGGGGCGGGATCGCGGGTGCTGCTGCCGCGGATCGCGACCGCCCGCGCGACGTGCGCCCTGGCGGTGTCATGACCGTCCATTTCATCGGCGCGGGGCCGGGGGCGGCGGACCTGCTGACGCTGCGCGGCCGCGACCTGCTGGCGCGCTGCCCGGTGTGCCTCTACGCAGGCTCGACTGTGGCACCCGAAATCCTCTCCCATTGCGCCCCCGGCACGCGGCTGATCGACACTGCGCCGCTCGATCTCGACCGGATCGAAGTCGCGTTCGTCGAGGCGGATGCGGCGGATCAGGATGTCGCGCGGCTGCATTCCGGCGATCTCGCCATCTACAGCGCGGTCGCGGAACAGATCCGCCGGCTGGAGCGGCGCGGCATCCCCTACACGCTCACCCCCGGCGTCCCCGCGTTCGCCGCCGCCGCGGCGGCGCTGGGACGCGAGCTGACCGTGCCGGAGGTGGCGCAGAGCGTGGTGCTCACCCGTGTTTCCGGCCGCGCTTCGGCGATGCCGCCCCACGAGACGCTGGCGGCGTTCGGCGCGACCGGGGCGACGCTCGCGATCCATCTGGCGATCCGCGCGCTGCCGCGGATCGTCGCGGAGCTCGGCCCGGTCTACGGGGCGGACTGCCCGGTGGCGGTCGTAGCCCGCGCGAGTTGGGCCGACGAACAGGTGCGGCGAGGCACGCTCGCGGACATCGAGGAACGCATCGCCGCGGCACCCGTGAGCGGGACCGTGCTGATTCTGGTCGGGCGCGCGCTGGAGGCCGCGGACTTCCGGGAGAGCGCGCTCTACGATCGCGGCTACGTCCGCCGGTTCCGGGCGAACGGCGCATGACCGACGCAGACGCTCTCGCGATCGAACACGACGATCTCGAGCGCAATGTCGGCGTCGTCGAGGACGGCCGCGGCGGTGGTCCATGCCGCCGCCGCGATCGCGTCGCCAAGCCGCAATCCAGCACTGCCCGCATGGGCGAAGGCTTCGGCCACGGTGTTCGCCGACCCGATCGCGCTGACGCCGGCGGGCTTCGCACCCAGGGCCGCCGCGAGAACCGCGAGGGCTTCCATGTCGGCCGCCCCGCGTTTGGAATGCAGATCGAGCCGACCCTGCGCCAGCTTCGTCATTTTCGCGACGCCGCCCGCCACGGTCACTTTCGGCACGGGATGGCGGCGCAGGTATTTCAGCATCCCGCCGACAAAGTCCCCCATGTCGATCAGCGCGATCTCCTGCAGCCCGTGCAGCCGCCGCACCGCTGCCTCCGAACTGCTGCCGGTGGCCCCCGCGACCTGATCGAGGCCGGCGGCGCGGGCGACGTCGATGCCGCGATGGATGCTGTCGATCCAGGCGGCGCAGGAATACGGCACAACGATCCCCGTCGTCCCGAGAACCGACAGGCCTCCGACGATGCCGAGACGACCGTTCAGCGTGCGCGCCGCGAGTTCCTCGCCGCCCGGGATCGCGATCTCGACGACCACGTCGCCGGCCGTCCTATGCAACGCCGCGACCTCGGCGATGGCCGCGGCGATCATCCGTCGCGGCACCGGGTTGATGGCCGGTTCGCCCGGCGGGATCGGCAGGCCCGCGCGGGTCACGATGCCCACGCCCTCGCCCGCGCGGAACGTGATGCCGCTGCCGGACGCACCCGGCGAGACCGTCGCGCGGACCAGCGCGCCGTGCGTGACGTCGGGATCGTCCCCGGCGTCCTTCACGATCCCCGCCATCGCGTGGCCTTCGCCGAGGCGACACTCCGCCAGCACGAAGGCGGGGTGCTCGCCGCGCGGGAGGGTGATTGTCACGGGATCGGGGAAGCTGCCGGTCAGCAACGCCGCGTAAGCCGCCTTGGCGGCGGCGGTCGCGCAGGCGCCGGTGGTCCAGCCACGGCGCAACTCGACGGGTCGCTCCACGGGCGTGGGTATAGCGGGCGCGGGCGGCAATGACACGCGGGCTGATCGTCGGCGCGCCGCGGTCGGGGGCAGGCAAGACCACGGTGACGCTCGCGATCCTCGCGGCGCTGCGGCGGCACGGGATGGCGGTGCGGGCGGCGAAGTCGGGACCGGACTATATCGATCCGGCCTTTCACGACGCGATCGCTGGATCCCCGTCGCTCAATCTCGATAGCTGGGCCATGCCGGACGCACTCCTGGATGCCGTCGCAGCACGCGCCGGTAACGCGGCCGATCTGCTCGTGGTCGAGTCCGCGATGGGCCTGTTCGACGGCCTGGACGGTCCAGAGGGCACGCGTGGATCGGCGTCGGATCTGGCTGCGCGGTTCGCGCTTCCGGTGCTGCTGGTCATCGACGTGTCCGGGCAGTCGCAATCCGCCGCGGCGGTGGCCCGCGGGTTCGCGGCGCATGATCCGGGTGTCCGGGTCGCGGGCGTGGTGCTGAACCGCGTCGCGAGCGAGCGGCACGACGCCGGTGTGCGTGCCGCGATGGCGCGGGCAGGAATCGCGGTGCTCGGAAGCCTGCCGCGCGACGCGGGGGTGACGCTGCCCGAACGACATCTCGGCCTGGTGCAGGCTCAGGAACACGGCGACCTGCCGGGATTGCGCGAGAAACTCGCCGATCTCGCGGAGAAGCATCTCGATCTCGCGAGCATCGCGGCGCTCGCGGCCAATCTGCCAGGGCTCGCGACGCGGGACGTAATGCCGCTCCGGCCGCCCGGCCAGCGGATCGCGCTCGCGCGGGACGCCGCGTTCAGCTTCGTCTATTCGCACCTGCTCGAGGGCTGGCGCGCGGCCGGTGCGGAGATCGTGCGGTTCTCGCCGCTTGCGGATGAGCCGCCGCCGGAGGATTGCGACGCCTGCTGGCTGCCTGGCGGATATCCCGAGCTGCACGCGGGCCGTCTCGCCGCCGCAGCGCGGTTCCGCGAGGGAATGCGACGCTTCGCCGAAACACGGCCGGTGCATGGCGAGTGCGGCGGCTACATGGTTCTCGGCGCCGCGCTGGAAGATGCGGACGGCGCATCGCACGAGATGCTCGGCGTGCTCGGTCATCTCACGAGTTTCGCGTGCCGCCGCCTGCATCTCGGCTATCGCGAGGCGACGGTGCTCGCCCCCAGTCCGCTCGGACGGCCGGGCGCGGTGCTGCGCGGCCACGAGTTCCATTACGCAAGCCTCACAGAACCCGGCAACGATGCGCCGCTGGTGGCGCTCCGCGACGGCGTGGGTCGCGATCTCGGCATGGCGGGCAGCCTGCGCGGCCGCGTGAGCGGCGGCTTCTTCCACGTGATCGCGGATCAAGGGGCATGACGGAATTCGACAGCTTCGGCGCCATCCGCGCGGCCTGCCGCGCGCTTCCGGCGGGCAATGCGGCGGCAGCGGCGGCGGTCGCCGCTCGGCAGGCGCAGCTCACCAAGCCGCCCGGCAGCCTCGGCCGGCTCGAAACGCTGATGGAGTGGCTGGCCCGATGGCAGGGGCGGCCCGTGCCGCGGCTCGACGACGTGCGCGTGCTCGTCTTCGCGGGGAACCATGGCGTGGCCGCGCGGGGCGTGTCCGCGTTCCCCGCAGCCGTGACGGCGCAGATGGTGGCGAATTTCGCGGCGGGCGGTGCCGCGATCAATCAACTTGCCCGGATGGCGGGCGCGCGCCTGGAGGTGATTCCGATCGCGCTCGATACGCCGACGCAGGACTTCACCGAAACGCCAGCGATGACCGAGCACGCGTTCGCGGCGGCCGTGTCCGCCGGCGCCGCCGCCGTCGCCGCGGGGACGGATCTGCTCTGCCTCGGCGAGATGGGCATCGCAAATACCACCGCAGCGGCGGCGATCGCCGCCGCGCTGTTCGGCGGTGGCGGCGCGATATGGGTCGGGCGCGGCACCGGCATCGACGACGCTGGGCTGATGCTGAAGCGTGACATCGTTGACGCGGCGATCGCTTGCCACGCGGACATGCTCGGGGATCCGCTCCGCGTCGCGGCGGCGCTCGGCGGCCGGGAGCTCGCCGCGATCCTTGGCGCTGTGCTGGCGGCTCGGTTGCGAGGTGTGCCGGTGCTGCTGGACGGGTTCGTCTGCACCGCGGCGGTCGCGCCGCTGCAGGTGATCGCGCGGAATGCGCTCGATCACACCCGCGCCGGTCACGTCTCGGCCGAGATGGCGCATCGCGCGTTGCTGAGCGAACTCGGGCTGGAACCGCTGCTCGATCTCAGCATGCGGCTCGGCGAGGCGACCGGGGCGACGCTCGCGGTGCAGGTGTTGCGAGGCGCGCTCGCCTGCCACAGCGGCATGGCGACATTCGCGGAAGCGGGCGTCGCGACCGGGGATGTACCCGAACCCCTGCCGACCTGATTCATGGGTGGCGACCTGCTGGCCGCGCTGTCGCTGCTCACCCGCCTGCCGGTGCGGCGCCATGCAGCGCCGCGTCCGCGCGGAATCTGGGCCTATCCGGTGGTCGGGCTGCTCGTTGGCGGCGTGTCGGGCCTTGCGTTCGCGCTCGCGCGCTCCGCCGGCGTGCCGCCGGTGGCGGCGTCGCTCTGGGCGGTTGCGGCCTCGATGCTCCTGACCGGCGCGCTGCACGAAGACGGGCTCGCCGACACCGCGGACGGGCTCGGCGGCGGGCGGGACCGCGCGCAGAAGCTGGCGATCATGCGCGACAGCCGGATCGGCAGTTTCGGCGCATTGGCGCTGGTGATCTCGGTGATGCTCCGCAGCTCGGCGCTTGCTGAGATCGACGCCGCTACACCGGGATCAGCGGGAGCCGCGGCCGCGCTCACCGTCGCCGCAACGCTCGGACGGGCCGCGATGATCGTGCCGTTGGCAACCCTGCCGGCCGCGCGGGAGGACGGCATGGCGGCCGCAATCTCGGCACCGCCGGCCATCGCGCTGGTCGGTGGTTTCGCAGTCGCATGTTGCGCGTCGCTGATCTTCGCGGAATTGCGCGCCGCCGTGTCAGCCCTCTGCGCTGTGGCGCTCACGGCGCTCGCCATGACAGCGGTCGCGCGGCGCAGCATCGGGGGCCACACCGGAGACGTGCTCGGCGCGACCGAGCAGGCGAGTGAGTGCGTCGTGCTCAGCGTCCTCGCGGCACTCGCGGCAGGCTGACGATCTCGCATGACCCGAGCGCGGGTCCGGGCTGCAGCAGATCCACCGGCGCGCCGCGCGCGAGAGCGAGCAGTACGCGCAGCGGACCGGCGTGCGAAATCACAGCGAGCGGTCCGTCGCTCCCGCGCATCTCCTCGAAGAAGGCCCCCGCGCGGGCGATCAGCGCGTCGCCGCTCTCGCCGCTCGGTGCGGCGAACCCGAGCGGATCGGCAGTCCAGACATCGAGCGCCGCGCGCGGGATATCGTCCCAGCACTGCCCTTCCCACTCGCCGAAATCGAGCTCCAGCAGGCGATCATCAGCGATGAGCTCGGCGCCTGCTACAGCGGCGGCCCGATCCGCAAGGACTTGGCAGCGGCGCGCGGGGCTCGTCCAGATACGGCGGGGTCGCAGGTGCACGACCAGCTCGACGATCCGCGCCGCATCGGGCTCCGCGTCGCCCGGCGGCACATCGGTACGGCCATAGCAGATGCCGGGCGCGACCGCAGCCCGCGTGTGGCGGATCAGCGCGACCGATCCCATGTGCGTCGGCGGTGACGGCATCTTCCCGGAGGCTTCGATGGTGAAATTGGACCGCATCTACACCGGCGGAGGCGACGAAGGCGAGACATCGCTGGGTGACGGCACGCGCGTTGCGAAAACGTCGCCAATGATCGCAGCGCTCGGCAGCGTCGATGAGGCGAACGCCGCGATCGGCCTCGTGCGGCTTCATGTCGCCGCCGAGATCGATGCAATCCTCGAAAGGGTCCAGAACGACCTGTTCGACGTTGGCGCCGACCTCTGCGTGCCGACGACGGCATCCCGCAACGGCTTGCGGATGACGGACGCGCAGGTGGCGTGGGTCGAGCACGAGATCGACCGCGTCAACGAGGCACTGCCGCCGCTCGATTCCTTCGTGCTACCGGGCGGAAGCGTGGCGTCCGCGCATCTTCACATGGCGCGTGCGATCGCCCGAAGGGCGGAACGGGACTGCGTGGCGGTGCGCGACCCCGCGGTGAGCACGCCGGCGCTGCGGTATCTGAACCGGCTATCGGACTTTCTGTTCGTGCTCGCGCGGCACACGAACGATGACGGCCGCGCCGACGTGTCGTGGAAGCCGGGGGCGCACCGGGAGTAGTCTGGACTAAGGATGCAGCGATGCGCGCTTCGTCGCGTTGTCCACATCCTTCTTCGGCCCCCGCAGCGCGATCCCGACAAGGTCCGGCGCATCGGCCGGTTCGCCCCGGAACGCCGCGCGATTCGCGGCATCATGCCCCGTGGAGAACATCGCCCTGACATAGACCGCGCGCGTCAGGTCTCGTTCGATTCCGACTCGATACGCCCGCAGCAGTCCTTCTGGTGAGGCCGCGAAAACGAGCATCGGCTGGCCGAACATGCGGGCGTGCTGTCGGCCCGCCGCATCCTCATAGGGCTCTCCCATCGCGTCGGGCGCCGCCCCGGCGATCCCCGTCGCGAGGAAAGCCGTGACGTTCAGCTTCTGCCAAACGGCGAGATCCTCCAGCACCAGGATCGCCACCTTCGTATCGAACACCATGCCGCCCGCCCTCATTCACGACAGCCGCAGTTCAGCGTGATCCATCCCGCCGTCTGGAATGCCCGTGCAGCAGGCACGATAGGCGGCGGGTCTCACGCCATGGGCGCGTTGGAACTTCCACACCGCTCGCCGGTTGCGCACCAAGCGAATGCGATCGGGTAGCACCGTCATTCCGACAATCGGGCCGGCAGTCGGATCCGATCCGCTAGCTGACGATGATCTTCGGGCCGGCGGCAGCCGGCGTGCGGCTGACGGCTTCCCACACCCGCGCCGCCACATCCGCATAGCTCCGGGCCGCGGCGCTCTCCGGCGCCGACGCGACGATCGGTGTCCCCGCATCCGCCGCCGCGCGGATGTCCAGCAGCAGCGGGACCTCGCCGAGGAAATCGACGCCGAGACGCTGCGCCTCCAGCCGCGCACCGCCATGCCCGAACAGCTCGGCGCGATGGCCGCAGTTCGGGCAGCAGTAGTAGCTCATGTTCTCGACGATCCCGAGCACCGGAACCTTCGTGCGTTCGAACATCCGCACGCCGCGCCGCGCATCCAGCAGCGCGATGTCCTGCGGCGTCGAGACGATCACCGCGCCAGCCAACGGCACCCGTTGCGCCATCGTCAGCTGCGCGTCCCCGGTGCCGGGCGGCATGTCGACGATCATGATGTCGAGCGGCCCCCACAGCACCTGCCCCATCATCTGCTCGAGCGCGCTCATCACCATCGGGCCGCGCCAGATCATCGGCGTCTCTTCCTCGACGAGGAAGCCGATCGACATCGCCCGCAACCCCCAGGCGGCGAGCGGGACCATCTTCCCGCCCGCAAGTTCCGGCTTGCGCGACAGGCCGAGCATCCGCGGCAGGCTCGGGCCGTAGATGTCGGCGTCCAACAGGCCGACGTTCAGCCCGGTCCGCGCAAGCGCCACCGCGAGATTGACCGCCACGGTCGACTTGCCCACACCTCCCTTGCCCGAGGCGACCGCCACGATCGCCCGGACATCCGGCAGCAGCGGCGCGCGCTGGCCCTCGCGCGGGCTCGGAGCTGCAGCGGGAGCAGGGGCTTTGTGGGCGGTCAGCACCGCGGTTGCGTTCTTGATCCCGGGCACGCGCGACACGACGCGCTCGACCTCCCGCCGGACGGGTTCCATCTGCGCCGCCCGGGCGCGGTCGGTCAGGAGCGAGACATGCGCGAGGCTGTCGCGCGTCTGGATCCCCTCCACCAACCCGGCGGTCACTATGTCCTTGCCGCTGGCCGGATCGACGACCGAGCGGAGCGCAGTGCGGATCTGCTCGTCGAGTGCGGTGCTCATCTGCTTGCAAACCTTGCGTGGGATCAATATGCCTATGTCCGCTGACGGAGGCGGTGGGTGGCGATATGCCCCCCGCGACGGGCCGCGCCAATGGCGACGCCGGCGGCCGCCGCACTTTTCCGGAACGTCGTGAGCTGGAGCTTTACTCCCGAATGCCATGGAATAATGGGCCCTCCGATGGAGGCTCCGGTAACCGGGGGTCGAGCCCGTGGGGCGATCTCGGCGGGGGCGGCTCCGGCCGCAACAACGGCCCGCGTAATAGCGGCCCGGGTGGCGGCTGGGGCGGCGGCGGACCGCGAGGTCCGAACGGCGTTCCGCCCGATCTCGATGAGCTGATCGCCCGGATTCAGGCCTTCCTTCGCGGACTTCTCCCCGGCGGCCGCGGCCGCGGGATGGGCGGCGGCAGGGGCCTCGTCCTGATCATCGCCGCCTTGATCGTGATCTGGCTCGGCACCGGCTTCTACCGCGTCCAGCCGGATGAACAGGGCGTCGTGCTCCGCTTTGGCGCGTATAGCCGCACCACGTTACCGGGTCTGAACTACCACATCCCTTGGCCGGTCGAGACCGTCGAGTTGCCCGCCGTCACCCGCATCAACCGCGTCGAGGTCGGCTACCGCAGCGGCGGCGACGCCGCGCGTGCGGCATCGGGGCGCGACGTCGCGCTGCGGGACGTGCCGGAAGAGAGCCTGATGCTGACGGGCGACGAGAACATCGTCGACATCAACTTCGCCGTCTTCTGGCGAATCCGCGACGCCAGCGCCTACCTGTTCAACACACGCAATCCCGGTTCAACCGTGAAAGCGGTGTCCGAGAGCGTCATGCGCGAGGTGATCGGCCGCACCCCGATCCAGCCGGCGCTGACCGATGCGCGCGCCCAGATCGAGGCGCAAGTGTTCCAGGGCGTGCAGACGATCCTCGATCAATACGGGACGGGCGTCGAAATCACGCAGGTCCAGCTGCAGAAGGTCGACCCGCCGGGCGCGGTGATCGACAGCTTCCGCGACGTGCAGCGGGCCACCACGGACGCCGAGCGGATGCGCAACGAGGCCGATGCCTACCGCAACGACATCGTGCCGCGCGCGCGGGGCGATGCGGCGCGAATCATTGCTGAAGCGAGCGGCGCGCGACAGGCGGCGATAGCGCAATCGACCGGTGAGGGGCAGCGGTTCCTCTCGGTGCTGACCGCTTATCGCGCGGCAAAGGACATCACCTTGCAGCGGCTGTATATCGAAACGATGGAGGGCGTCCTGCGCAGCACGCCGTCGGTCATTGTCGACGACAAGCTACAGGGCATCGTTCCGTATCTGCCGCTCGGCGACACGGGACGGCCTGCCGCACCCGCCGCGCCGCGCGCCCCTGCGGCTCCGTCGGCGTCGACGCAAACGTCGCAGTTCTTACCTCCGACTTTGCAGAACCAGCCATGAACCGCGCCACCATCATCGGGCTCGCGCTCGCGGTCGTCGTCGTCTTCGTTGCCGGATCTACGCTGTTCACGGTCAACCAGACCGAGCAGGCGCTGGTCACGCAGTTCGGCCAGCCAATCCGCACCATTTCCGATCCGGGCCTGCACATGAAGATCCCGTTCATGCAGACGGCGATCTTGTTCGATCGCAGATTGCTCGACTACGAGGTGCCGCCCGAGGAAGTCATCCTTGCCGACCAGCGGCGCCTGATCGTCGACAGCTTCACGCGGTTCCGGATCACCAACACGCTGCGCTATTATCAGGCGGTCGGGCCGAGCGAGGACGGCATCCGGGCGCGGCTGACATCCGTGGTGTCGTCGTCGCTGCGCCGCGTGCTCGGCAACGAACAGCTTCTGAATGTCCTGTCGTCCGCACGCGGCCGGATCATGGGGCAGATCAAGGAACAGGTTAACGGGGAGATGCGGAACTTCGGCGTAACCATCGAAGACGTCCGTATCCGCCGCGCCGACCTGCCGCCCGAGAACACGCAGGCCATTCTCGCGCGCATGCAATCCGAGCGTCAGCGCGTTGCGGCGCAGGCGCGCGCGGAGGGCGCCGAAGCGTCCGCGAAGATCCGGGCCGATGCCGAGCGCGAACGGACGGTTTTGCTCGCCGATGCCCGTGCAACGGCGGACAAGCTCCGCGGCGAGGGGGAAGCGCAGGCGATTGCGATCTATGCCGATGCATTCCAGCGCGATCCGACCTTCTACGGCGTGTGGCGGACGCTGCAGGCGTACCGCGACGCTTTCGTGAATGGCGCTTCGCGCTTGGTGCTGACACCGAGCACCGACTTCTTGAAGCTGCTGCGCCAAGCGCCGACTCCGCCGGATCAAAAGGCAGCCGCTCAATAACCACGCCGCTTTGAGGGATTTCCCGTGATGTCCAGCTTCCCGCGTCCTGTCCGCCGCCTCGCCGTCATCGGCGTGACCGCCCTGCTCGCCGCGCCCGTGCTTCCCGTGTTGGTGCCGGCCGCGCGGGCGCGTCCGGCCCCGGACAGCTTCGCCGACCTCGCCGCGACGCTGCTGCCCGGCGTCGTGAACATCTCGTCCAGCACGAGCGTGCAGGCGCGCGCTGATCGCAGCGGCCCCGGTACCGGGCCGGAAATCCCGATGTTCCCGCCGGGCTCGCCGTTCGAGCAGTTCTTTCACGACTTCATGGATCGCCAACGGCCGAACGGGCGCGGTGGCGATCAGCCGCAGGAGCCGCGGCGCATGCAGAGCCTGGGTTCCGGCTTCATCATCGACGCGGCCGGCTACGTGGTGACCAACAACCACGTCATCGATGGCGCCGACGAGATCACGGTGATCCTGCAGGACAACACCAAGCTGAAGGCGACGCTCATCGGCAGGGACGAGAAGGCCGACATCGCGCTGCTCAAAGTTGCGAGCGACAAGCCGCTGCCCGCCGTTAAGTTCGGCGACAGCAACGCCGAGCGCGTAGGCGACTGGGTGCTCGCGATCGGCAACCCGTTCGGGCTCGGCGGCAGTGTCACCGCCGGCATTGTCTCGGCGCGCGGGCGCGACATCGGCTCCGGCCCGTACGACGACTACCTGCAGACCGACGCGGCCATCAACAAGGGCAACTCCGGCGGTCCGCTGTTCAACATGGACGGCGACGTCATCGGAATGAACACGGCGATCTACTCGCCGTCGGGGGGTTCGATCGGGATCGGCTTCTCGATCCCGTCCAACATCGTCAAGAACGTCGTCGAGCAGCTCCGCGATTACGGCCACGCACGCCGCGGCTGGCTCGGTGTGCAGATCCAGTCGGTCACTCCCGACATCGCCGAGAGCCTCGGCCTGCACGATCCGCGCGGCGCGCTGGTCGCAGGCGTGGACAGCAGCGGTCCCGCTGCCAAGGCGCAGCTCAAGAACGGCGACATCATTCTCAAGTTCAACAATGAGGACATCAAGGACATGCACGCGCTGCCGCGCGTGGTGGCGGAGGCGCCGATCGGCGTGCCTGCACCGGTAACCGTCTGGCGTGACGGCAAGGAGCAGGTGGTCAGTGTGACGATCGGCGAGCTGCCGGACCGGCCCCAGCTCGCGTCCGCAAAGGCAACGGACAAGCCGGATGTGACGAAGCCGACGGAAATCTCCGGCCTCGGGTTGCGCATCGCCCCGATTACGCCGGAAACGCGCGACCGTTATCAGATCGGCCAGGACCAGAAGGGCGTGGTCATCACCGACGTGACCTCCGGTACCCCCGCCGGCGACCAGGGCCTCAAGCCGGGCGATGTGATCGTCGAGGTGCAGCAGCAGGAGGTGAAGACGCCGTCCGACGTGATCGACAAGGTGGACGGTGTCCGCAAGACCAACCGCGCGTCGGTGCTCATGCTGGTGCAGACGCAGGACGGTCTGCACTGGGTGCCGCTGTCGCTGAAGGGCAACGGCCGCCAACCAGGCTGACCGCTGTCCGGCTGTCTGGATTAGCGCGTGACGAAGTCCCGCGCCCGGTAGCCCTGGGCGAACAGCAGCGCCCGCAAGGTGCTGTGATCGACCCGGGCGCGGGCCTCGGCCGCGACGATCGGCTTGGCGCGGTAGGCGACGCCCAACCCCGCGGCGGCCAGCATCGCCAGGTCGTTCGCCCCGTCGCCCACGGCCAGCGTCTCCGAGAGCTGCAACCCGTCCACTGCCGCGAGCTCGCGAAGGGCGGCGAGCTTGGCGTCGCGCCCGAGGATCGGCCCGATGACTGCGCCGGTGAGATGGCCGTCGGCGGTATCCAGCGTATTGGCCCGGTGCAGGTCGAAGCGCAGCATCGCGGCGACCCGGCCTGTGAAGAAGGTGAAACCGCCGGAGACAAGGGCAGCGCGCGCGCCGTGCGCCCGCATGGTGGCGACCAACTCCCGCGCACCTTCCGCGATGACCGTGCGCTCCCAGGTCGCTTCCAGGGCGGATGTGGCGAGGCCCTTGAGCATACCCACCCGCAAGCGCAGGGCCTCGGCGAAATCGATTTCGCCGTTCATGGCGCGCCGCGTGATCGCCGCGATGCTGTCCTTCAACCCGGCGTAGGCGGCGAGCTCGTCGAGCGTCTCGCTGGTGACGATCGTGCTGTCCATATCCGCGATCAGCAGTTTCTTTTGCCGGCCGGCTGCCGCGACGATAATCGCATCGACCGGCGCTCCCGCCACGGCTGCATCGAGACGTGCGCGGTTTGGCCGGTCGTTCGCGCGAATATCAGCCGCTTCGCCAGGAGCCAGATTTTCCACCAGTGACCCGCGCACCGCGTCGCGGACAGCGTCGATGACAGCGGGCGAGAGCGTGGTTGCACGGCGGTCAACTACCAAGGTCACGAAATACATGGCACGCCGTATGCGGGGATGACGAACGACACGCAAACGAACCTGCCGCCCGCGCTGATTGTCGCCGGTCCGACATGCAGCGGGAAGTCGGCGCTGGCGATGGCGATCGCCGAGACCGTCGGCGGCGTCGTGATCAACGCGGACTCCATGCAGGTCTATCGCGAACTGCGCCTGCTCACCGCCCGCCCGACACCTGCGGACGAGGTGCGGGTGCCGCATAGGCTTTACGGCGTCCGCCCGGCCGCCTGCGCCGGCAGTGTCGCCTGGTGGCGCGCGGTGGCGCTGCCGGAGATGGAGCGGGCGCGCGATTCCGGACGTTTGCCGATCCTTTGCGGCGGCACGGGGCTCTACTTCCATGCGCTTACCCATGGGGTTTCCGAGCTGCCGGCGGTCGGCGAGGCCGCGCGGTCCGAAGCGCGCCGATTCCTCGCCGAGTGCGGGCCGGCGGCGCTGCATGCCGCTCTCACGAAGGTCGATCCCGCGACCGCCGCACGGCTTCGGCCCGCCGACAGCCAGCGCGTTGCGCGCGCGTGGGAGGTGTGGCGCGAGACCGGCCGCGGCCTCGCCGCCTGGCAGGGCCGGACCACCGGTCCCGCGCCCTGGCGTTTCGCCGCGATCCTGCTCGATCCGCCTCGGGACGCGCTTCGGGCGGCGATCTCGGGCCGCTTCGCCGCGATGCTCGAGGCGGGAGCCCTGGACGAGGTGCGGGCGCTGCTCGCGCTTGACCTCGATCCGGCGCTGCCAGCGATGCGCGCGCATGGGGTTCCGGAGCTGTCCGCCTATCTCCGCGGCGAGATTTCGCTTGCCGACGCCGCACGTCGCGCGGCGCTCGTCACCGGCCAGTACACCAAACGGCAGGCGACTTGGTTTCGGCATCACGTTCTCGCTCCGCCGGACCTATCGAATACGATCCCTGCGCGAATCACAGGCCATACGCAATTTTCGGAAAGAAACATGGCTGATATGTTCTCTTTTATTCGCCATCTGGGTTGACGCGCTGCAGCACGCGCGACTAGGTAACCGGATGACCCAGGCCGCCGTCCTTCAGGATACCTGTTCCGCCGATGCCCTTTCCGGGGCAGAGGTGCTGCTCCGCGCGCTGAAGGATCAGGGCGTAGAGGTCATTTTCGGCTATCCCGGCGGCGCGGTATTGCCGATCTACGACGCGCTGTTCCAGCAGAACGCCATCCGCCACATCCTGGTCCGCCACGAGCAGGCCGCGGTCCACGCGGCCGAGGGCTACGCCCGGAGCACCGGCCGGGTCGGGGTCGTGCTGGTGACCAGCGGCCCGGGCGCCACCAACGCGGTGACCGGGCTCGTCGATGCGCTGATGGACAGCATCCCGGTCGTGTGCCTGACCGGCCAGGTGCCGACGCACCTGATCGGCAACGATGCCTTCCAGGAAGCGGACACCACCGGGATCACCCGCCCGGCGACCAAGCACAACTACCTCGTCAAGCGCGCCGACGATCTCGCGCGCGTGGTGCACGAGGCGTTCTACGTCGCGCGCAGCGGGCGGCCCGGCCCGGTCGTCATCGATCTCCCGAAGGACATAGTGATCGGCCGCGCGCCATACTCCGAGCCGCCGACCGTCGCGCACCGCAGCTACCGGCCGCAGACCGCGCCGGATCGCGCGCAGATCGCGAACGCGGTCGCGATGCTGAAATCGGCCAAGCGTCCGATCGTCTATGCCGGCGGCGGCGTCATCAACGCCGGCGGCGCCGCGAGCGCAGCGCTGACCATGTTCGTCCGCAAGATCGGCGCGCCGTGCACGAACACGCTGATGGGGCTTGGCGCCTACCCCGCCGAGGATCCGCAATTCCTCGGCATGCTCGGGATGCACGGCACCTACGAGGCGAATCTCGCCATGCACGGGTGCGACGTGATGCTCAACGTCGGCGCGCGGTTCGATGACCGCGTGACGGGGCGGCTCAACGCGTTCAGCCAGGGCTCGCGCAAGATCCACATCGATATCGATCCTTCGTCGATCAACAAGAATGTCGCTGTGGAACTGCCGATCGTCGCCGACGCGGGTCGCGCGCTGGAAGCGCTGATCGAGGCATGGGACGCGGACGAGATGCCGCAGGACCGTGCGGCGCTTGGCGCGTGGTGGCGGCAGATCGATGCCTGGCGTGCGAAGGACTGCCTGCACTACGAGCAGCCGATCGCGCCGGGTTCGGTGATCAAGCCGCAATACGCGATCCAGCGGCTGAACGACATCACGCACGCGCTCGGGCGGGAGACGTTCATCACCACTGAAGTCGGCCAGCATCAGATGTGGGCTGCGCAATACCTCAAGTTCAATGGGCCGAACCATTGGATGACGAGCGGTGGCCTCGGCACGATGGGGTACGGGCTGCCCGCCGCGATGGGCGTGCAGATCGCGCATCCCGACGCGCTGGTGATCGACATCGCAGGCGAAGCCAGCATCTTGATGAACATCCAGGAGATGTCGACGATCGCGCAGTACCGGTTGCCGGTGAAGGTGTTCATCCTGAACAACCAATACATGGGCATGGTGCGGCAGTGGCAGGAGTTGCTGCACGGCGGCCGATATTCGGAGAGCTACAGCGCAGCGCTGCCGGATTTCGTGAAGCTCGCCGACGCGTTCCACGGCAAGGGCATGCGCGTTACCGAGGTCGCGGCGCTTGACGATGCGATCCGCGAGATGATCGCGAGCCCGCAGGCGGTGATTATGGATGTCGCCGTCGATCCGGCCGAGAACTGTTTCCCGATGATCCCGAGCGGCGCCGCGCATAACGAGATGATTCTCGGCGCGAGTGGCGGGGCGGGCGCGGCCGGCATCACCGACGAGGGTCTCGTCCTCGTCTGAACGGCTGGCCCGACTGCGTTCGATCCTTTCTCCCGCGACCCTGTGAGTGCGATGCCAGCGCAGACCGACGCCGCCCATCGATCCGCCACCATTTCCGTCCTCGTGGACAACGAAGCCGGCGTCCTCGCGCGGGTGATCGGGCTGTTTTCGGGACGCGGCTACAATATCGACAGCCTTACCGTCGCGCCGGTCGACGATGCACGGCAGCAGAGCCGGATCAACGTCGTCACCTCCGGCACCGAGATGGTCATCGAGCAGATCAAGGCGCAGCTCGACCGCCTCGTGCCGGTGCACCGTGTCGCCGATCTCTCCATGGAAGGGCCATATCTCGCGCGGGAGATGGCGCTGATCAAGGTGCTCGGCGGCGGCAACGCGCGGGCGGAGGCGCTGCGCCTCGCCGACGCGTTCCGCGCGCGCGTCGTGGACGCGACGACGGAGAGCTTCGTGTTCGAGATGACGGGCAATACCGAGAAGGTGGATGCCTTCGTGAACCTGATGCGCCCGCTCGGTCTGGCCGAAGTGTCGAGAACAGGCGTCGCCGCGATTGCCCGCGGGACGCGAACTATGTAGGGCGGGGCCCGACCCGCCATATCGCCTCCGCACCGATCGGCGGGTCGAGACCCGCCCTACGACCGAAATACTGAGGAGAAGACTTCAATGCGCGTCTACTACGATCGCGATGCCGACGTGAACCTGATCAAGGCAAAGAAGGTCGCGATCATCGGCTATGGCAGCCAGGGCCATGCCCACGCCAACAATCTCAAGGACAGCGGCGCCGGTTCGCTCGCGGTCGGGCTGCGGGCGGGCTCGCAGGGTGTTGCTAAAGCCGAGGCCGCGGGGCTGAAGGTCATGGACCCCGCGGAGTGCGCGAAGTGGGCCGACGTCATCATGGTGCTGACGCCCGACGAGGGGCAGGGCGACCTCTATCGCGAGAAGCTTGGGGCGAACATGCGACCCGGCACCGCGATGGCGTTCGCCCATGGCCTGAACGTGCACTTCAACCTGCTTGATCCGCGGCCCGACATCGACGTGTTCATGATCGCGCCGAAAGGTCCCGGGCATACGGTGCGCAGCGAATATCAGCGCGGCGGCGGCGTGCCGTGCCTCGTCGCCGTGTCGCAGAACCCGAGCGGGAACGCGCTGGAGATCGCGCTGTCCTATGCGTCGGCGATCGGCGGCGGCCGCGCAGGGATCATCGAGACGACGTTCAAAGAGGAATGCGAGACCGACCTGTTCGGCGAGCAGGTTGTGCTGTGCGGCGGCCTTGTCGAGCTCATCAAGGGCGGGTACGAGACGTTGGTTGAGGCAGGCTACGCGCCGGAGATGGCGTATTTCGAGTGCCTGCACGAGGTGAAGCTGATCGTCGACCTCATTTACGAGGGCGGGATCGCCAACATGAATTACTCGATCAGCAACACTGCCGAGTACGGCGAGTACGTCAGCGGCCCGCGCGTCATCACCGATGAAACGAAGGCGGAGATGAAGCGCATCCTCGCCGACATCCAGAGCGGCCGGTTTGCGCGCGACTGGATGCTCGAGAACCGCGTCAACCAGTCGAGCTTCAAGGCGATGCGCCGCCGCAGCGCGGAGCACCCGATCGAGCAGGTGGGCGAGCGGCTCCGCGGCATGATGCCGTGGATCGCGAAGAGCAAGCTGGTCGACAAGACCCGGAACTGACCGTCAGGGCACCGCTGCTGTTGCGTGGCTCGCGCGCCATTGCGCGAGCCGCGCGAGTTCCGGGGTTCGCTGTAAGCCGTCCAGCGGTCCGGTGAGCCGCAGACCTATCTCGGGCGGGTCCGGGACAAAGGGCCGATCGGTGAGTTGAAGCTCTGCCGTCTCCGCCACAGGGTCGAGAGCGCCTGTGATCCGCACCGTGCCGAGCGGGCTGGCAAGCGTGGCGCTCCGAAGCAGAATGCCGCCGCGGCCGAGCGCGGCCTGCACGTCGAAATCGTCGAACGCGGTCGTTCCGGCCGAGAAGGATGCCGCCACCGCGCGGTCCGACAGGATCTCCTGCGCGGGCGGCAGCGACAGGCCGGTGATCGTGCCATTGAGGAAATGGAGCGCGAGCGAGCCGTCGAGGGTCGCCAGCAGGGTGCGCGCCGAGAAGCCGGCTGCGCGCAGGGCGACGTTGCCGTCGACCGTTCCGCTGGCAATGTCGATCGGCAGATCGAGGAGCGGGCCGCTGATCGACGCACCTGATACCTGCGCGCGCAGGGTGAGCACGGGCGGCGATGCGCTGGTGTCGACCGCGGCGTATGCGGAGGCGGACCCGCCGCCGAGCTGCGCCGTCAGCCCGGTGATCTCGAGACGGCCATCGGCCAGGGCCAGGGTGGCCACGGCCTTGTCGAGGAACGGCGACCCCGCGAGCAGCACATGATCGGCACGGAGCGCGACATCGGACCCCCAGCCGGTCAACACTCCGAGGGGAAGCGGGTCGGGCGAGCGCAGGTAGGGCATCGGCAACGGCAGGGTCTCGGCCGCCAGCCGGCCAGTCAGGCGCGGCGCAGCGCCGCCATTCTCCAGCGCGAGTTGGCCGGTCGCGTGCAGCGTGCCGGCGGTCAAGTCGAGGTCGCTGGCGGTCAGGCGCCCGGGCGTTGCAGCGAGCGTGGCGATCAGCGCGAAGGAGCCGTCGCCGAGCCACGCGGGCGCGCCCTTCAGGCCGACTGCTTCGGCCAGTCGAGGCGCACCGGGATGACGGATCGTCAGCGGTCCTGTCCAGCGGCCGCTGGTAAGGTCAATCGTGGGCTGCGTCTCGATGCGCAAATCACCGAGGTCAGCGCGCAGCTGCAGGCCGAGTTGCTCCGGCGGCCCGCCGGCGGCGGCCTGGAGCCGAAGCGGCGAACGGAAGAGCACCGGCACGCGATCCGGCGCGAGCGCCATCGCGGGTGGAAGCAGCGACAGCAACGGCTCCGCTCGTGCCGCGCGAAGATCGAGCCGCGCATCGGCGAGCCGCCCGTCCGTCATCGATCCGGACGCGCTCACCTGAACGTCGCGCGTCGCGAGATCGAGCCTGCGGAGCTGCACGCGCCCATCGTCCGCCGCGGCGTCGAGTGCGAGCGGGGCTAGGTCCAGCCCATGCGCGAGCGCGTGCTCCGCGTGGAGGCGGAGATCGATGTCGAACGGGCGGAGCTTGGCGCTGAGCGCGGATGGCGCCGGAAGCGCGGACGGCAGCCACGGGTCCAGATCGAGCCGCTCCATCCGTAATCCGGCGCTGATCGCGAGCCGCGCTCCCACGCGCGCCGCGGCGCTGCCGACGACGTGCATGTCGTCAATTCGGCCGTCGAGATCGGCGATGGCGATCTGCCCGCCGCCGATCCGTGCGTGCCCGCTCAGTTCCGCGGTGCGGAACACGCCGTCAGGAAGGCTGGACAGCGGACCGAACCCGGCGTTCTGCAGCCACGCGAAGGTCGTGCGTAACGCGGGTGCCGTGAGCCTGACGTCACCTGCGAACTCCCGGTTCTCGAGGCGACCGGCGAGATCGAGTTCCGCCTCGCCGGGAAGCACCGCCTGCAGTTCCCGCACGTCGGTTACGCCGTCGCTGAAGTCGAACGCGCCCCGCAGGCGGCGGACCTCGCCGCCCGCGAGATCCGCCGCCTCGGCGGAGAGATCGACGCCGAGCGAGACGACGGGCGAGCCGACATGTGTGAGCGTCGGCAGCCACGCATCGAGATTGAGTCGGCTGGTCGCCAGCGCCACGTCGAGGCGTGGCAATGGGCTGAGCCGGAATGCGACGGCGCCACGGCCCGGCGAGCCGCCGATATCGACCGTCAGATCGTCCGCCGCCGCCAACCCGCCCGCGATGGTGATGCGTCCCTGCGTGCGGAAAGGCACATGCGGCGCGGGCAAGAGCTGTGCGAGATCCGGGCCGCGCGCCGAAAGCTGCCCGCCAAGCGAGCCGTCCGCGCCGATCTGGCATGACAGCGTCACGCCGACGCCCTGCACCAGTCCGCGCCCATCGAGCGCCAGATCGAGACTGGCCGACCCATCCGAGCCGGGCTGCGACATGCGCGCGGTGAAATGCCACCCGCGGCCGGACAGCGTTGCGGTTCCCGCGGCCTGGTAGGTGCCCGTCAGCGGATCCGTCGAGAGCGTCGCGTCGATGTCGCTAAGCACGAGGTCGCCGACCGAGACACGGCTCCGCTCCACGCGCGCCGACACGTCCGCAAGCCAGGTCGGCGCGCGCATCCGGGCGGGCGTCGCCCCCAAAGGCCAGGGCAGGCGCACGTCGAGACCGCGCATCACCAGCTCCCGCGCCTCCACGCGGCCCGCGAACAGCGCGCCGAGAGCGACTCGCACACGCAGCGACGCGACCGCGAGCCGGCTGCCGTCGCCGGGGTCGTCGACCTGCACGCCGGAGGCGGTGAGAATCGGTTCGGGCAGCAACGCGAGCGTGACCGGTCCCTCGATGCGGACGGGGCGGCCGACCTGCCGCGAGGCGAGAGAGGCGATCTCGTCGCGGTAGCGCGCCCAGTCGAGCATCGGCGGCACGAGCCATGCGGCCACGACCGCGAGGACGACGAGCGCGAGAAGTCCGCCCGTGATCCAGCCGAGGACACGCATCACGGATCCGGTGCCCCGAGGCCGCCGCCGCCCGGCGTCTCGATGACGAACACATCCCCGCGCGCCAACTCGGCGCGCGCGGTGCCGGTGAGCACCTCGCGGGAGCGATCGGCGCGTTCGACCCATTGCCGTCCTGGCGCGCCATCCGACCCGCCGCGCAGACCGAAGGGGGCAACGTTGCGCCGGGAGGAGACGATCACCGCCGTCATCGGCTCGAGAAACCGGATGCGACGCACCGCGCCGTCGCCGCCGCGCCACCGTCCGGCGCCGCCGGAACCGCGGCGGATGGAGAAATCTGCGAGCACAACGGGGTAGCGCAGCTCCAGCACCTCCGGGTCGGTCATGCGCGTGTTGGTCATGTGGGTCTGCACCGCGGATGCGCCGCCGAACCCGTCGCCCGCGCCCATGCCACCGCAAATCGTCTCGTAGTATTGGCGCGTCGCGTCGCCGAACAAAAAGTTATTCATCGTCGCCTGGCTGCACGCGAGGGCACCGAGCGCCCCAAGCAGCGCGTTGCAGGTCGCCTGCGAAACCTCGGTATTGCCTGCGACGACGGCGGCACCCGGCGCGGGGGCGAGGAACGAGCCTTCGGGGATGACGAGCTTGATGGGCACGAGGCAGCCGTCGTTGAGTGGGATGTCGGTGCCGACGAGACAGCGGAACACGTAGAGCACGGCGGCGCGCGTCACCGCCGGCGGGCTGTTGAAGTTGTTCGGCCGTTGCGGCCCCGTCCCGGTGAAGTCGACGGTCGCCGAACGCGCCGCCGCATCGACGGTGACGCGGACGCACAGCGGCGCACCGTCGTCCATCACGTAGCGGAAT
>DATAPS010000437.1:0-25447 GCA_036265085.1 Acetobacteraceae bacterium
CGGATGATTTCGACGTCGTTGAGGATGCGGTGCCAACGCCGGGACCGGGAGAGGTTTTGACCCGTTCGATCTGGCTCTCGATCTACCCGTACATGCGCGGGCGGTTATGGGATCGGAAATCCTACGCGCAGCCGGTGCAGATCGGCGAGGTCATGACCGGAGAGACGGTGGGCGAGGTTATCGCGAGCGACGATCCGGCGTTTGCGACGGGCGACATCGTCTCGGGTGCACGCGGCTGGCAGACGCACACGGTCAGCCGCGCCGCGCAGCTCAGCAAACTTCCGAAGAAGGCGGCGCCGCTGTCGATCTATCTCGGCGTGCTCGGGATGCCCGGTACGACGGCCTATTCGGGCATGAAGGATATCGGCGAGCCGAGAGCGGGCGAGACGGTCGTTGTGTCCGCCGCCTCGGGTCCGGTGGGGTCCGTCGCCGGGCAGATCGCGAAGCGAGCCGGCGCGCGCGTGGTCGGGGTCGCGGGTGGACCCGACAAGTGCCTCTGGGTGCAGGAGTCGCTCGGGTTCGACGATTGCATCGATCACCGCTCGTTCGATTTCGCGGCGGAACTGGCCGCTGCCTGTCCCTCCGGTATCGACGTCTATTTCGAGAATGTCGGCGGCAACGTTCAGGCCGCGGCGTTCGACCTGCTCAACCCGTTCGCCCGGGTGATCATGTGCGGGATGGTCGCCCAGTCCAATGACGCGAAGCTGCCGCCCGGCCCCAATCTCGGCTTCGTCGTCGGCAAGCGCGTCAAGATCCAGGGGATGATCGTGTCGGACAAGCCGGAGCGCTTCGCCGAGTGGCGCGCCCTGGCGGCTCCCTGGGTCGCCGATGGAAGCCTCAAATATCGCGAGGACACCGTGAACGGACTGGAGCGAGCGCCGGAGGCGCTGGCCGCGGTGCTGAGCGGACGCAATTTCGGGAAGATGCTGGTCCGCGTCGGCCCCGATCCGTAGGCCTAACGTCATCAGGTTCAGTATCCTAGCTATTTAGACGCGTCTAACGCCTTGCAGCCAGTGCCGACTTTTGTCTGGCCGATCGAGACGGGAATGCTCCCGGGCATCTCCGGCACGGGCTGGTCGCCGCGCCTCCGATGTTGGTTCGTGCGGCGCGTGGACTGGGCGGCCACGGTGCGCCGGAACCCTCATCCTACCGCTGTAGCACGTTCCCGCTCCGCCGTCATCCGACGGTAACGCCGCTCGTCTACTCCCCCTGCGTCAGGATCGCGGCTCTCCGTTCCGAGATCGCAATGCGGCGCAAAGCGCCGCGGCAGCGATCGTGGACGCCGCTGGTGCTCGCATGAGGGGATTACCGATGAAGTTTCTGTTCGCCGCAACGCCCGTGCCCGGCCACGTGAACCCGCTGCTCGCTATCGTCCGCATGGTCAAGAAGCGCGGCGGCGAAGCGCTGTTCGCGACGGCGCGGCATCTCATGCCGACCGTCGAGGCAGCCGGGGCGCGCGCCGTGAAGCTCGAGGGAGATGCGGACATCGACTTCCGGGAGATCGAAAAGGTCTACCCGGAGTGGACCGATCTTTCGCCGCAGGAGCGGCTCCCGTTCGGCCTGAAGAAAGCCATTCTCGGTCCCATGGAGGCGCAGGCCGCCACCTTGCGCAACCTCATCGCGTCCGACTCTCCGGACATCATCGTCGCCGACAGCTTGTTCTGCGGGACGACGCCGCTGTTCCTCGATCGGAGCCGCCGGCGCCCTCCGATCGTCGCGTGCGGCATCAGCATCCTGATGCTCGAGCGCGCGGACGGTGCGCCAGGTTTGACGGGGCTTCCGCCGGCACGCGACACGGCCGACCGTGCGCGGTATGCGGCGATGCGGGCGGACGCCGATGCATTCATGGCGCCGGTCGAGCTCCTCGCCGATGCCAAACTCGCCGCCATGGGCCTGCCGGGCCTTCCCCACCGCTTCGGGCCTTCCCGCGTGTTGCTCGCCGACGCCTATCTCCAGCCGACCGTTCCGGCGTTCGAGTACGATTTCGGTCCGCTGCCCCCGACCGTGCACTTCATCGGCGCCTTGCCGCCGCCGCCGCCGCCGGAGGCGACGCGCCCCGACTGGTGGGGCGAACTCGACGGCGCGCGCAAGGTCGTGCTGGTGACACAGGGAACCGCCGCGAATTTCGACTTCGGGAATCTCGTGGAGCCGACACTGGCCGCGCTCGCCGGCCGCGATGACGTCCTGGTCGTGGTAACGACCGGGGGCCGACCGGTCGAGAACGTGAGAGGTCCGCTCCCCGCGAACGCGCGAGTCGCTGTTTTCCTCGACTACGAGGCGCTTCTGCCGAAACTTGATCTTCTGGTCACCAACGGAGGCTACGGTACGGTATCGCTCGCCTTGCGCGCAGGCGTTCCGATCGTCGCGGCAGGACGCACCGAGGACAAGGCCGAGGTCGGCGCGCGCGTCGCCTGGTCGGGCGTGGGGATCGAACTGCCGACCGACACTCCCTCGATTGAGGAAGTACGGAATGCGGTCGCTCGAGTCTGGGCGGACCCGCGCTTTCGGCAGCGGGCGCGGATGATGGCGGCCGACTTCGCCACGTTCGACGCTGAGCGCGAAATCTTCCGCGTGGTCGCGGGGCTCGTGATCCACGAGCGCCGGAGCGCGGAGGCGCTATTGGCGAGTTAGACTAGGCTCGAGCCGTCCCGCTTTAGCCACGGAGATAAGCGCGCGCTTCGAGTTTCCCCAGTCGACAAACAAGATGATCTACAAAATGAGTTTCACGATCCAACTGGTGAATGGATGAAAGGGACGTTGAGGCTCCGACGGGCAATCTGTTCATTGTACCGCCAAATTCTCCTTTCGACGCTTTCGTCGCTGCTGGCGGCCAACAGCATCTACTACCGTCAGGCTGGCTCCCGTTCGACTGAACCGTTCTACGACAAAGCCCATGGGGGATGCCTTATACCATCGCGGAAACTTGGCGAGCCAAGTCGGACCGCGCCAGCTGTTCAGTTGAGCTGCCGCCGCGTGGTCTCGGAGCTGCGCAACGACCCGATGCGCAGCGGATCGCGTTCGGTGCCGATGTGGTCGAGCAGTTGAATCCGCTCCGGCGGAAGCGCTTCGTCGGCAGCCAGCTCGGTCACCTCCTCCGTCCGCCCGCGCTCGCCCACCGGCGGCACGCCGGCCGCGCGCACAAGGGCCCCGACGAAGTCGACGCCCCAGCGATACGGTGTCCGATCCTCGAGCTGCGTCCACAGCGCCTGCCAGCGGTCCTGCCGCTCGGAGAGCCCCATCGCGAGCGCAGCGTGAAGTGCGCTCGCGATCGCGTCGGCATCGTGCGGATTGATCAGCAGCGCCGCATCGAGCTGCCGGGCGGCGCCGGCGAACCGGGAGAGCACGAGGACGCCGGGATCGGCCGGGTCCTGGGCGGCGACGAACTCTTTGGCGACGAGGTTCATGCCGTCGCGCACCGGCGTCACCAAGCCGACGCGGGCGACCCGCATGTAGCCCGCCACTACGTCGCGCGAAGCGCCGCGCGTGATGAAACGGAGCGGCGACCAGTCGGGCATCCCGAGATCGGCGTTGAGCGCGCCCGCCTGGCCGTCCAGCGTCTCGCGGAGATCCTGATAGCTCTGCACGTCCTTGCGAGAGGTCGCCGCGATCTGCAGCACGGTCGCCCGCCGCTGCCATTGCGTGTGCTTCTCGAACAACCGCCGCACGCCCGCGAAACGCTGGGGCAATCCCTTGGTGGGATCGAGCCGGTCAATGCCGAGAATCAGCGCCTGCCCCTCGAGGCTTCGCTGGAGCTGGTCGGCCTCGACACCTCCCGCCATCTCGCCCGCGGTACGGGAAAAGGCGTGCGCGTCGATCTCGACCGGGAACACGCCCAGCCGGACGCGCCGGTTCCCGAATTGCAAGGCGTTGCCGGGCATCCGGATCGCGCCTGCCATCATCTGCGCGGCAGTGGCGAAATTGCGCAGATCGCTCTCGGTCTGAAAGCCGATCAGGTCGGCGAAGAGCATGTCCCGAACCAGCGACGCCATTTCCGGCGCCGCCGCTATCACGTCCGCAGTGGCGAACGGGATATGCAGGAAGAAGCCGATTGCGTTGTGCGACTGCCGTGCCCGCAGGGCGGCGGCGAGCGGCAGCAGATGATAGTCGTGGATCCACACGAGATCGGTCGGCTGTAGCATCGGCAGCAGCATCTCGGCAATGCGCTCATTCACTAACCGGTACGTGCGACCATCGCGCCGGTCGTAGGACATCAGCTCCGGAAGCGTGTGGAGCAGGGGCCAGAGCACGCCGTTGGCGAAACGATTGTAGTACCCCTCGTGCTCCTCAGGGGTGAGATCGAATGTCGCGTATTCCACGGACCGCGCGCGCTCGACATGCAAGGTGTCGCCCCGCTCGGCGACATTGCCGCTCCACCCGACCCAGACGCCTCCGCGGCGCTCCATCAGTCCGTCGAGCGCAACGGCCAAACCGCCCGCCTGGGAACCGCCCGACGGGAGCGGCACGCGATTGGAAACGACGACGAGCCGGTTCATCCGACCTCCAGGAGCGCAATAGGCAAAGTGGAGAGCAGGTCACCCACCTGCAACTGCCCCGAGCCGGTCTCGATCCGGAGGCTGTCCCCACGATCCCCGAGGACGTCGGAGAATCGCTGCAATGAAGTGATTGAACGCGGTAAGTTGATCGTGGTTCCGTCCAGGACCTCCGCACGCGGATGGATTGGGGTCGCCAAGCTGGTCTCGCCCGTGCCGTCCGGATCGAGCAGCTTCGTCGCGAGCCGGCTGGCGACGACGATCGCCGCCTTCCCGCCATGGACGCGCGCGAAGGCGAGGATGTTGTCTTCGCAGGGCCCCTCGACCTTGAGCCGCTGATAGCTCCCGGCGGCCCACAGCTCCGGCGTCCGCGACCGCGCGGCCAGGGTGCGCGCGATGACGGCGAGCTTGACGCGGCCATCCGGCCACGATGCGGCGAGATGGGAGGGTGACTCGTTCGCCTCGAGCGCCGCCCTGCGGCTGTCGTAATCGACCGACCGGCGGTTGTCGGGATCGACGAGCGACAGATCCCAGAACTCCGTACCCTGGTAGAGATCGGGAACGCCGGGGACGGTCAGCCGCAGCAGCGTCTGCGACAGCCCGTTCATCGCCCCCGCAGGTGCGATCCGCGCCGCGAAGCCGGCGAATTCGCGGGTGATCGGTGCGGTGCGGGCGGAATCGAGGCAGGACCCTAGAAACTCCTGACAAGCTCGCTCATACGCCTCGTTCGGCGCCGCCCATTCCGAGCGCCGCTTCGCCTCTCGTGCCGCCTTCTCAAGCCAGCCGGCGACGCGGTTCCGATAAGCGGCGAGCGCCTCGGCATCGTCCGGCTCAAGGCCAAGTGGCCATGCAGAGACGATCGTTTGATAGAGCATCACCTCGTCGGCGACGTCCGGCGCAAGCGTACCGTCCACCTCGCGCTTGAACGGCGCGTTGAGCCGCGTCCAGCGGGTCAGCGCCTGCTCCCAGGCGTCCGGGATTTCGCTCAGAACCGCCAGGCGCACACGCGTATCTTCGCCGCGCTTGTGGTCGTGAGTCGCCGTGGCGCGCAGCGCGCGCGGATAGCGCTTCTGGCGCTCGCCGGCGATTGCGTGGAACTGGCCGGGCGAGATGGCGAATTGCGACGGCTCGCTGCCCACCTCGTTGCGCGAGAGCAGCCGGCCGTAGCGGTAGAACGCCGTATCCTCGATCGCCTTCGCGGCGACCGGGGCGGAAAGCTGCTGGAAGCGCACCATCGCCCGCAGCCGTTCCTGCCGCTGCGCGCCCGCAGGCGTCTCCCGTATCCCCTCGCCGGCCAGCAGATACCCGAGATGCTCGAGCAATCCGGTATCAGCCGGCCGCACAGTCCGCCGCGCACCCGCCATCGCCCAGGCGAGGTCGCGCTTGTCGGTTTCCGAAGCGCCGCCGAGGCCCGCATAGATGCGGTAGGCGTGGAAGTGGATGAGCAGTTCTTCGAGCGAGCGCCGGATCGCGGTCTGCGTCCAGTCGCGCGTCTTGAGGTCGCGCCGCATGAAGCGGAGCAGGGCGGCGGTGGTGCCGTTCAGTTCGCTCGACAATGTCTGCCGCAGGATCTGGCGGCGCGCGGGTTTCGCTTCGTCCTCGAACGCGGCGGGACGGCCGGTCATGGTGGTCCAGAGTTCCGTCAGCTTCGCCTCGCCGGACGGATCGTGCAGCACCCCGCCGACGTCGTTCATGAAGTCGTAGCCGGTGGTGCCGTCGGTCAGCCAATCCTTCGGCAGCTGTTCGTGTGCGAACAGGATCTTCTCGACGTAGATGAGCGGCGGATCGCCCTTCAGATCGTCCGGGCGGCCGGCATGGGCAGTCTCCAACTTGCGCCGCAGCTTGCGACAATAGCCGCGCGGATCGGCGAGGCCGTCGACATGATCGACGCGCACGCCGTCGATCATGCCCTCGGCGTAGAGACGCAGAACCGTGGCGTGCGTCGCGTCGAATACCTCCGGCCTCTCGACGCGGATCCCGGCGAGGCTGTTGATGTCGAAGAAGCGGCGCCAGTTGATGTCGTCGGAGGCGGCGCGCCACCAGGCGACCCGATAGTTCTGCCGCTCCAACAGCTTGTGCAGCCGCTCGCGGCCTTCCGAAGCCGCGGGATCGTAGGCGGCAACCGCCGTCGCAAATGGCTCGGGATGGTCGGCGTGGTAGGCACGCAGCGTCTCGCGGCTCAACTCCATGCGCTTGCGGACGGCGGCCCGGCCGCCCGGACCCGGATCGGCGAAACGCTCGGCGAGCACGTCGAGCCCGCCGCCGCCGGCGCGCAGGATCTCGGCGTAGTCGCGGGGCGCGATCGGGAACCGGTGTGCGCCGTACGCCTCGACGACGAAACGCCCGTCCTCGGGATCGAAGCGCAGCTTCAGATCGCCCGCCTCCAGCGCGTCGCCATACGACCCGCCGAGGAACGGCGCGAGCACCTTGCCGCGCAGCGTCGGGTCTGGCGGGTCCCAATCGATGTCGAAGAACTCGGCGTAGTCGCTGTTGCGTCCCCATTCGAGAACGTCAAGCCACCACACGTTGTCGACGCCGCCGACGCTCATGTGGTTCGGCACGATATCGAGAATCAGCCCCATCCGGTGCTCGCGCAACACGCCCACCATCCGGCGCAGTGCGTCCTCACCGCCGAGCTCCGGATTGATCTGACTGTGATCGACGATGTCGTAGCCGTGCGTCGATCCCGGACGGGCCTTCAGCAATGGCGAGGCATAGAGATGGCTGATGCCAAGCCGGGCGAAATAGGGGATGAGCTCGGTGCCGCGATCGAGTGGGAAATCGCGCTGGAATTGCAGGCGGGCGGTGGCGCGCAGGGTCATCGTTGGCTCCTCGCCTCCGCCAACGCGGAAAGTCGTGCTGAGACTTCCGGCGGATCGAGGAGTTCATCGGCCGGCCCCGGCAGGCGCCGGCGCCAGTTGGGATGCTCGTCGAGCGTACCAGGCAGGTTCGGCTGCTCGAGGCGCGCGAGCGCATCCTCCAGCGGCAGCAGCACGAGATCGCAGGCGGACCGCGCGACGTGCGAGATGGCGGCGTCGACCGCCGGGACGGGCGTGCCGGGAGGGGGCGCGTCCCCCTGCGCGGCGCCGCTCTCGCGCATCGCGTCCCAGAGCTGGTTTCGCTCCTTTGCGCGGTTCTCGTGCGCGAACCAGACGGCGTTGTGGTCGTCGAGCAGGCCGATCCGCTTGCGCCAGAAGATGTCGCGCCCGCTCCACCAGCCGGCGACTGTCGGCAGATCATGCGTGGTGGTCATCGCGACCGCCTCGTGCGACCATTCCGAGGGGCGCTTGAAACGGCCGTCCCGGTACTGCTCGAACCAGAGCACGCGCATCCCGGATAGGCCGGCTTCGATCAGCTGTTCCTGAAAGCTCTCCGGGAGCGTGCCGAGGTCCTCACCGAGCACGATTGCTTTGTGGCGATGGCTTTCCAGCGCCGCGAGCCGAAGCAGGTCGCGCGCAGGGAAGGAGAGGTAAGCGCCTTCGGCCGCCGACGCGCCTTCCGGGATGACCCAGAGCCGGCGTAGGCCCATCACGTGATCGATGCGGACGCCGCCCGCGTGCCGCAAAGCTGCACGCAGCATCTCGATGAATGCCTGGAAGCCGTGGAGCTGCAGCCCGCGTGGTGAGAACGCGGTGATGCCCCAGTTCTGGCCTTGCGTGTTCAGCAGATCAGGGGGCGCCCCGACGGAGAGACCGATCAGCGTCTCTTCCTGCCGGCTCCAGCCGTGGCTGCCGCCGCCGTCGGCGCCGACTGCAAGGTCCGAGATGAGGCCAACGGACATGCCGACCTCCTTGGCAGCCCGCTGCGCGGCCTGCAGGCCGCGTTCGGCGTGGAACTGGAGGAAGGCATGGAAGGCGACCTCGCGCGCATAGTCCTGGGCGAATGTCTGCACGGCCGGCGAGGCCGGATTGCGGAACGCCTCGGGCCACGTGCGCCAGTGCCAGAGCTTCGGATCCGAACCGAAGAAATGCGCGTGCAGCGCTTCGAACCGCGCATGTGCTTCCAGCTTCTCGCCCATCGCGGCGCGAAACTTCGCGAACTCCGGCGACGAACCCTCGCGCTCGAACAACGCGCGAAGCTGTCGCAGCCGGACCCGGCCGGCCGCGGGCCACTCGACGAGTTCGGCCTGTTCGAGCGCCGCGTCGCATTCCGTCGCGTCGCCGTGCATGACGTTCAGCATGATGCGGCTGGATGGTGCATAGGGACTAAACCGATCCGGATCGGCCGAGAACTGCGCATGAACCGGACTGATCGCCACCGCATCCGCGCCGCGCTTTCCAGCGGTCTCCAGGAACCGTGCGAGGGCGGCGAAGTCGCCGATCCCTGCGTCGCCGGGCCGGCGCAGGGAATAAAGCTGCGCCGCGAGCCCCCAGCAGCGTGGTTTGGGCAGTGCAAAGCACGAGCGCGGTGCGACCGCGATCGTCGTGGTACGGCCGTCGGCTTCGAGCGTGTGATATCCTGCGGTTTCAAGAACCGGGAGCACATCGGCGCCTTCACGAACGGTCCCGTCCTCGAGCGTGAGGCGGTATTTCCCGCTCGGTTGCGCTTCGATGGGTTGCCCCACCACCGCGGTCACGAGCGGGCGTTCGTTACCCGCTTGCCGCACGCGCTGGAGGCTATCCCGGATGTCGTCGTCGCTGCCTGCCGGCAGTCCGATCGCGCCGAGAATCTTTCGCAGCGTCCCGGGCGCGACCTCATGTGTCTCTCCATGAACGTGCTTCCAGTGCTGCGCGAGTCCGGCGGCTTCGGCGAGCGCGATTAGGTCGGTCACATAGGCTCCTGCATGAATGCGACCGTGCAGCGTGCGGGGAGGCGTCCGTTCCGCACCGAATCCGCATCGCCGCCACGGCTCTCGAACAGCATCGGAGCATCCACGGCGTCCATCTGCAACGGCTGGCCGCCGACATTGCTCGCGATGATCAGCTCGGCCCCATCGCCCATCGTCCAGCGCGCGAGCACGCCGGTGTCGCCAACCGGAGCCGCGCCGAGACTCGTCGTGCCGGGAAGCCGCGGAATGATATGGCGGTGTCGGATTCCGAGCAGGATACGGTAGTGCGCTTCCGTGCGCGGATCCGCGTCGGCGCGGTCGGGGATCGAGAGCTCGAAGGTTGCGGGCGCATTCGGATCGGGGATCTGCTCGCGGCGGTTCGGGTCGGCAAAGGCGGCGAAATGCGCGAACTCCTTACGCCGTCCGTCGCGCACGAGCTTCGCAAGCTCCGGGGTGTGATCGGTGAAGTAGAGGAACGGCGCCCGCGCGCCGTATTCCTCGCCCATGAACAGCATCGGAATTTCCGGCGCGAGCAGCAGCATTGCCGCGGCGGCGCGGAGCGCTTCCGGGTCGGCAAGCTGCGTCAGTCGTTCGCCGAATGCGCGGTTGCCGATCTGGTCGTGGTTCTGCAGGCAGAACACGAAGGCGTCGGATGGCAACGATGCGCTCGGTTCCCCGCGAATCCTTCCGCGCGGCGATTTCTGTCCCTGGTAGGCGAACCCTTCGGACAGGGCCTTCGCCAGCAGAGCGGCGGCATCGGTGTAATCTGCATAGTAGCCTTCGTGCTCGCCGGTCAGCAGAACATGCCAGCAATGATGTGCGTCGTCGGCCCATTGCGCGTCGAAACGGTTGCCGCCGCCGAGCAGCGAGGCCTTGTTGCCCCCATGCTCGAGCACCAGGCAGACCTGCCGGCCGGGCTCGATGCGCGTGCGGATCGCGCGGGCGAGGTCGTGGAGAAAGGTTTCGTCCTCGATCGCGTGGACGGCGTCGAAGCGCAGCCCGTCGAAACGGTATTCGTTGAGCCAGTAGATCGCGTTCTCGATGAAGTACTCGCGCACTTCCGGGCGGTGGAAATCGATCGCGGCGCCCCAGGGCGTGTGCTTCGCCTCGTCGAAGAATTCCCTGGCGTAGACGTGGAGATAGGCGCCGTCTGGGCCGAAATGATTGTAGACGACGTCGAGCAACATCATCAGCCCGTGGCCGTGCGCCTTGTCGATCAACGTCTTCAGCTCGCCGATCGTCCCGTACGCCTCGTCGGGCGCGTAGGGCAGTACGCCGTCGTAGCCCCAGTTGCGGCGCCCGGGAAAATCCGCGATCGGCATCATCTCAATGGCGGTGATCCCGAGCTCCGCGAGACCCGGCAGCGCGTCCCCGATTCCGTCGAATCCGCCCATCGCACCGGCGTGCAGCTCGTACACGATCGCCTCGTGCCAGGGGCGCCCAGTCCAGGTGACGCTGTGCCACTCATGTGCGGTCGGGTCGACGACGACGCTCCAGCCGTGCACATCGCCATCTTGCCGGCGCGAGCCGGGATCCGGGACGACGAGGCCGTCGGGGAGCAGATACCGGTAGCGTGTGCCCGCGGTCGCCTCGGTGACGAGCTCGTGCCAGCCGCCGCCCGTCCCCTGCATCGGATATTCGGCGACGCTGTCGAGCACGAGGCGGATCGACGGAACGCTCGGTGCCCAGATGCGGAATCGCGTAGTTTCGCCGTCGTCGGATAGCGTCGCGCCAAACGGAAGCTTGTGGACGAAACGTGTTTTTGTCACGCGCGCTGGCTCTCAGCGGCCCAGGAGCGCGGGCCGTCGTTAGGGGTGGGAACGGGCCGAAGAACGCGGCGCGCTCTGCCGCGCTCCGAAACGTTCACACGGCGATGAGAATGATGGACCCGAGCGGCGGCAGAGTCAGCGCGACCGACGCGGGGAAACCGCCGAACTCGATCTCCTCCGCCTGCGCCCAACCACCATTGCCGACATTGGAGCCGCCGTACACGCCGGCGTCCGTGTTCACCGCCTCGCGCCATCTGCCGGCACGCGGCACGCCGACCCGGTATCCATAGCGCGGGACCGGCGTGAAATTGCAGGCGATCAAGGCGGGCGGCTCGTCGGCGTCGCCGAAGCGGAGATAGGCGACGACGCTCTGCGCCTCGTCGTTCAGCACGCTCCAGCGGAACCCGTCGGGCTCGAAATCCTTGCGATGCAGGGCGCGCGTGTCGCGATAGATCGTGTTGAGGTCACGGACGAGGCGCTGGACGCCGGCGTGATTGGGGTAGTCCAGCAGCTCCCACTCGATCGAGCGGTCGTGGTTCCACTCGTTCCATTGCGCGATCTCGCCGCCCATGAATAGCAGCTTCTTGCCGGGATGCGTCCACATGAAGGCGAGATAGGCGCGCAGATTGGCGAATTTCTGCCAGTCGTCGCCCGGCATCTTCCGGATCAGCGAACCTTTCCCGTACACGACCTCGTCGTGCGAGAGCGGCAGGATAAATTTTTCCGAATACGCGTAGACGAGCCCGAAGGTCAGATTGCCGTGATGCCAGCGGCGATGGATCGGCTCTTCTTGCACGTAGTGCAGGGTGTCGTGCATCCAGCCCATGTTCCACTTGTAGTCGAAACCGAGGCCACCCGCGTCGACGCTGCGCGTGACGCCGGGCCAGGCCGTGCTCTCCTCCGCGATCAGCACCGTGCCGGGGCAGCGCTCATGGACGATGCGGCTCAACTCCTGAAGGAACGATACCGACTCCAGGTTCTCGCGGCCGCCGTAGATGTTGGGCACCCACTCGCCCTCCTTGCGGCTGTAGTCGCGGTAGAGCATCGAGGCCACCGCATCCACCCGCAGGCCGTCCGCGTGATAGTGCTCGAGCCAGTGCAGCGCGCTGGCGATCAGGAAGCCGCGCACCTCGGTGCGGCCAAGGTTGAAAATGTAGGTGTGCCAATCGTAATGGTAGCCCTCGCGCGGATCGGCATGCTCGTACAGGGGCGTGCCATCGAAGCGCGCGAGACCGTGCGCGTCCGTCGGAAAATGCGCCGGCACCCAATCGAGAATGACGCCGATGCCGTACTCGTGGCAGCGGTCCACGAAGCGCGCGAACGCTTCTGGCGGCCCAAGGCGCGAAGTGGGCGCGAACTGCCCGAGTGGCTGATAGCCCCAGCTGCCGCCGAACGGATGTAGCATCACCGGCATCAGTTCGATATGCGTGAACCCGAGCCCCGCGACATAGGGCACCAACCGTTCGGCGAGGTTGGTCCAGCCGTCCGGCCCGCGATCGGCGGCCTGGAGCCAGGAGGCGGCGTGGACCTCGTAAATCGTGATCGGCGCGGTCGGTGCGGACGTGCGGTCACGATTCGCGAGCCACGCCTCATCCGACCAGACCAGATCCTCGTCGATGATGACGGATGCCGTCGCCGGCGGCTTCTCTCCAGCCGCGGCGACCGGATCGGCCTTCAACGGCAGCACGGTCCCATCGGGGCCGATGATCTCGTACTTGTAGACAGTCCCCGGTCCGAGATGCGGGACGAACATCTCCCACACGCCCGCGCTCGCGTGCAGCCGCATCGGATGGCGCCGTCCGTCCCAGCGATTGAAGCTGCCGACGACAGAGACGCGGCGCGCGTTCGGCGCCCAGACAGCGAAGCGCGCGCCGCGCACGCCGTCCATCGTCGCGAGATGGCCACCGAGCGTGCGGCCAAGCTCACGATGCCGTCCCTCGGCGAGAAGGTAGATGTCGAGCTCACCGAGCGACGGTCCGAACGCATAGGGATCCTCGACCTCACGAACCACGTCGCCCGACGCGATGCGCAGGTGGTACGGCACCCGCGCCGGCATCATCGCGCACCAGAACCCGTCAGCGTGGATGCGCTCCAGCGTCGCGAGCGTTCGCCCGTCATCGCGCCCGATCGCCGCCACGCTCGTCGCGCCGGGGAGGAACGCGCGGACGGCGCATCCGCCATCCACCTGATGCGGCCCGAGCACACTGAACGGATCACCATGCCGCGCATGGACGATGGCCTCGACCGCGTCGGCATCGGGCGCGCCGAGGCGGATCGGATCCATCCGGTCGTTCATGCGACGGGGTCCGAGACGAGCACACGGCTGGCGATGTCGTGCAATCCTTCGAGCGGGATGTGGAGCCAAGTAGGACGGTTGGCCGCCTCATAGCGGATCTCGTAGGCCGCTTTCTCGATCAGGAACAGGTCGAGCAACGGCGCCTCGGCCGCGCGCTCCACCCATTGATGCTCGGCGGCGGCGAGCGCGGCGCGATATGCTTCGATGAATTTCGCAGCTGCAGCGGTCCGAAAGCGCGCCAGCAGCGCGGTGCGCCGGTCCTGCAGTTGCGCAGACCCCGCGGAGATGGCGGTGGCGGTGGCGGCCGCGGCGTAGTCGAAGCTGCGGAGGAGGCCGGCGGCATCGCGGAGTCCGGAGGATTTCAGCCGCCGCTGCGCGATCGGACGCGCGGGCTCGCCTTCGAAATCGATGATGAATGCGTCGCCCTGCACGACCAGCGTCTGGCCGAGATGGAAGTCACCGTGGATGCGGGTGCGAATCGCGCCTCGGCCTTCGCGCGCAAGCCGGCGCACCATGTCCACGAGCGCGTCGTGCCGTGCGAGGAGGGCGTCGGCGAGGTTGCGCGTCTGCTCGTCGGGCCATTCCGTCCGGTTGCTGAGCAGTGCGCAGGCCTGGTCGAGCTGATCAATCGCGCTCTCTGCCCACTCCGCACGCGCCGCTTCATCGGCTGGCTTGGGCGTGAAATCCGGATCGTCGGTCGGCGTCGCCAGCACCGCGTGCAACTCGCCAAGACGTCGTCCGACTGCGGCGGCAAAAACGTCGTAGGCGGACATCACGTCGTCGTGCGGCGCACCCGTTGCGCCCCCGACGGAGAGCTCGCCTATAGTGCGGGAGAGGAAGTCGAGCGTCCACGTCCAGCCGTCGCCCTGATTGCGGACGAATCCCTGGGCGAGCACGAGCGTGTGCGGCGTGCCGTCGGGGCCGACCCGCACCACCTCACCGAACAGGGGGGCGGTGTGCGGGAAGCCGCGCTCGGTGAGGTAGCGCGTCATCTCGCCTTCCGGACTCACGCCGTCAAGAACATGGCGAATGATCTTCAGAACGACGGCGTCGCCGATCACCAGCGAGCTGTTCGACTGCTCCGCGGAGAAGCGGCGAATTTCCGGCGCGGTGCCGAGGTCGAGATCCGCGATGCGGTTGGTCGGCAGGAACTGGATCTCCCCTCTCGTGGTCGAGATCACGGCGTTGTCGGCAAGCGCGCGCAGTATCCCTGTGGCGAGATCGTCGGCGGCGAACCCGTCGGTGAGCACGCCGATGCGCCGTCCGCGCCGCACGCGCGCAAGTGCGAGTTGCTGTGGTAGCGCGCCGGTCGTCTCCTCCTCCCAGACGATGCGGAGCGGCAGCACGTAGTTGTCGGTGCGTCCCCCGATCCGCGCTTCGACCTCGACGAGCATCGCCTCGGATGGTCCTGGGAGCGGCGCGGCATAGGCGACGCGAAAGCCGTCGACGTGCTCGCCCTTCGCCGCGAACCAGCGCCGCTTCGGGATGTAGGCAGGCAGGATCTCGTTCTCGAGGAGGCGGCGGCCCTGCGGCTCGAGCGCTTCGGCGACGCCGCCGCGGATGACAATCGTCGCGAATTCAGGAAGCGGTTCGGGAGCGGGGGTGTGCCAGGGCGGCAACTGCGCCTCCTGTGCCAAGAGGAACCAGAAGAAGCCGAATGGTGGCAGCGTCAGCAGATAGGCGAGCTGGCCGACCGGGGGGAAGACGGAGCCGCCGACCATGTCGACCGGAACGCGTCCGTTGAAGGCGGAGAGATCGAGCTCGACCGCCTGCGCCGTGCGCGAGAGATTGCAGACGCACAGGATCGACTGCTCGGGATCGTCGAGCTCGCGCAGATACGCGAAGATCTTGCGGTTGCCGGGGTAGAGGAAGCGCAACCGCCCGCGCCCGAACGCCGGGAACTGCTTGCGGACCGCGAGCATGCGCCGCATCCAGTTCAGCAGCGAGAACGGATCGCGGTCTTGCGCCTCGACGTTCAACGTCTCGAAGCCGTAGAGCGCATCCATGATCGGCGGCAGCACCAGGCTCGCCGGGTCCGCGCGGGAAAAGCCGCCGTTGCGGTCGGGCGACCATTGCATCGGCGTGCGCACGCCATCGCGATCGCCGAGATGGATGTTGTCGCCCATTCCGATCTCGTCGCCGTAATAGATCACCGGCGTTCCGGGCATCGAGAGCAACAGGCCGTTCATCAGCTCGATGCGGCGGCGGTCCCGTTCGAGAAGCGGCGCGAGCCGGCGGCGGATGCCGAGATTGAGCCGCGCGCGGCGGTCATGAGCGTACGTCTCCCATAGATAGTCGCGCTCGCTGTCGGTCACCATCTCGAGCGTAAGCTCGTCGTGGTTGCGCAGGAAGATCGCCCATTGGCAGTTGCCCGGCAGCTCCGGCGTCTGCCGCATGATGTCGGTGATCGGAAACCGGTCTTCCCGCGCGATCGCCATGTACATGCGCGGCATGAGCGGGAAGTGGAAGCACATGTGGCATTCGTCGCCATCGCCGAAATACTGCTGCGCGTCCTCCGGCCACTGATTGGCCTCGGCAAGCAGCATCCGGCCGGGCGCGTGCGCGTCCAGCTCCGCGCGAATCCGCTTGAGGACCGCGTGGGTCTCGGGCAGGTTTTCATTGATCGTGCCTTCGCGTTCGACGAGGTAAGGCACGGCATCCAGCCGCAACCCGTCGACGCCGAGATCGACCCAGAAGCGCATCACCGCGAGCACTTCCTTGAGCACGTGCGGGTTGTCGAAGTTCAGGTCCGGCTGGTGCGAATAGAACCGGTGCCAGTAATACGCCTTGGCGGTGTCGTCCCAGGTCCAGTTGCTCTTCTCGGTATCGATGAAGATGACGCGGGTGCCGGCGTATTTGTCGTCGGTGTCGGACCAGACGTAGAAGTTGCGCTCCTTGGTGCCCGCCTTCGCCGCGCGCGCGCGCTGGAACCACGAATGCCGGTCGCTGGTGTGATTGATGACGAGCTCCGCGATCACCCGCAACCCGCGATCATGCGCGGCTGAGATGAAGCGCCGCACGTCCGCGAGCGTGCCGTATTCCGGATGCACGCCGCGGTAATCGGAGATATCGTAGCCATCGTCGCGGCGCGGCGACGGATAGAACGGCAGCAGCCAGACCGCGGTGACGCCGAGTTCGGCGATGTAGTCGAGCTTCTCGATCAGACCTTTGAAGTCGCCGAACCCGTCGTTGTCGGAATCGAAGAACGACTTGATGTGGACCTGGTAGACGACAGCATCTTTGTACCAAAGCGTGTCGGCGATCGGGGCGGGGCGTGGTTTGGTCATGATCCTGCTAAGCCGCCCGCACTCGCCAGATCGCGAACGGTGTTGTCGTGTCGAGCGTGATCCGTTGCCACTTGCCACCCCAGGTGAATTGTGTGTCTCGGACAAGGTCGGTGGCCATCAACCGGCCCTGGTCGTGAATTCCCCAACGATAGAGCGGTAACTCGACGGCACTGCTCTGCGTCGCGAACGGGTCCAGGCTGACGGCCACGAACACGACGTTCGAGCGATCCGGCACCGCCTTTTCGTAGAACAGGACGCGATCGTTATCGGACGGGAGGAAGCTCACGCCGAGATGCGTGTGCAGCGCCGGGTTGAGCCGGCGGATCATGTTGAGCCGCGCGATGTCCGCGACGATGTTGCCGGGGCGCTGCCAGTCCCAGGCGCGGATCTGATACTTCTCGGAGTCGAGATATTCCTCGCGTCCCGGTAAAGGCGACGCCTCGCACAACTCGAAGCCGTTATAGACGCCCCAGGATCCCGACAGCGTCGCCGCCAAAGCCGCGCGGATCAGGAACCCGGCACGCCCGGACGTTTGCAGGAACCCGGGATTGATGTCGGGCGTGTTGACGAAGAAGTTCGGGCGGAAAAACTCGCGCATCCGCGGTGAGGACAGTTCGACAAGATACTCCTCGATCTCCTGCTTCGTGTTCCGCCACGTGAAATACGTGTAGGATTGCGAGAACCCGATCTTGCCGAGCCGGTCCATCACTTTCGGCCGGGTGAACGCCTCGGCGAGGAAGATCGTATCCGGGAAGCGCGCCTTCACCTCCGCGATCATCCATTCCCAGAATGGAAACGGCTTCGTATGCGGATTGTCGACGCGGAACATCCGCACGCCCTGTTCCGCCCAGAAGATGACGACCTCGGCGAGCGCCACCCAGAGATCGGGGATCGCCGCATCGGCATAGAAGTCGACGTTGACGATATCCTCGTACTTCTTCGGCGGGTTCTCGGCGTAACGGATCGACCCGTCCGGCCGCCATGCGAACCACTTTGGATGCTGCTTGAGCCAGGGATGATCCGGCGAGCACTGGATCGCGAAATCGAGCGCAATCTCCAGCTCGTTGGCAACCGCAGCCGCGCGCAGCTTCTGGAAATCCTCCAGCGTGCCGAGCTGCGGATGAAACGCGTCGTGTCCCCCCTCTTCGCCGCCGATTGCGTACGGGCTGCCGGGGTCGTCGGGCGCCGCCTTCAGAGCGTTGTTGCGGCCTTTTCGGTTGGTCCGTCCAATCGGGTGGATCGGCGGGAAATAGAGCACGTCGAAGCCCATGTCGCGGATGCGCGGGAGATGGCGGATCACATCTTCGAACGTTCCGTGGCGCGCCGGATCATCGCTCATGGAGCGGGGGAAGACCTCGTACCAACTCGCGAACTCCGCCTCGGCGCGGTCGGCCTCGATCGCGTAGTCCGCGTCTGTCCGCGTCGCTCGCGGTCGCTTGTCCGCCGCGACCATCAGCGTCGCGGTATCGGCCGCGAGCAGGATCGCGATCTCGCCCGGCTGATCCGCCTGCGACATGGCGCGGGCAACGGCCGCCAGCGGGGCGCCGGCTTCCGCGATCAGCCGCCGTCCTTCGATCAATTCGACGCTCACGTCGATGCGGGCGTCGTTCTTCTTGCGCAACTCGTCGGTGAACGTCGCGAACGCGTCCCGCCAGGCTTCGATGCGGAAAACGTAGCGGCCCATTCCCCGCAACGCGAAGGGGGCGGCCCACCGGTCGTTCCCGAGCGGGCGCATCCGCACCTCGCGCCACTCTCGCTCTGCCGCCGGCCGCCACTGCACACAGGCGGCGAGCTGGTCGTGGCCATCGCAGATCAGATCGGCTTCGATCGTCACGACCTCGCCGGCGAGGCGCTTCGCCGGGAAGCGGCCATTCTCCACGGATGGTGAGACATTCTCGATCCCGATGCGAGGCGCCTGGGCCGCCTTGCGCGCCGCCGACCCGAGAACCGGGATCGCCTTGGCCGCGACATCGTGCGCAACGAGCGAGACGCTGCGTAGCTCGGCTGGGGGCAGAACTATAGTCGCTTCCGCCGACTCGCCCGCGAAGCGTCCGCCGATAGCAGCGATGAGCGGCGGGAGCGCAACGGTGTGGCGGCGTTCCAGATCGAGATTGGCGACGTTCAGCGTGGCCTGTCGCACGAATCGCGGATCGCCCTCCGAACGGAGGAATGCAGCAACGTCCGTCTCCGGCCCGCTCATCAGGCGGATTTCGCCACGCTGTGGCTCCTTGTTCGCGGCACGGATCACATCGCTCACCGCACTATCCGTCCGCGCCTGCGCCGGTCGCGCGTGCCGAGGGTCCATGGGATGCGTGGCACCCCACTCGAACCCCATCGGCATCATCCAGCCCTCGCCGAACGCGGCCGCGAACCGGACGACACGCGCCTGAGCGGCCGCCAGCAGGCGCGGATCGGCAAGTCCGCCGGCAAGCCGAGGTCCGAACGGTGCCTCGACGCTGGCGATCGGCGGGGCGACGCGCCGAAGGATCTCCGCCTCGCGCCACAACCAATCCGCGTGGTAGTCCCACCACGGAAGTGAAGCGAACGTGAAGTCGAGACCAGCGCTGCCCAGGCGCTCCACAGCCTCAAGCGGCACGCCCGGAGTCCAGCCGAGCAGGACGCCAGCGCCGCTCGCACGCATCCCGGCGATGAGACCGCGGAGATGCTCGGGTGGCACGTCGCCGAGCAGAATGCGAAAACCCTCGACGCCCGCCTCGCGCCACACCTGCATCTGCTCCGTCCAGAACGCGACGAGCGCCTCCGCCGCGTGTTCCCAGCATGCGGGCGCCGCATCCGCGTCCACGTCGAAGGCCCGCGGGTCGAGCACATTCGTCCGTTCCGGTGTACGAAAGAGTTCCGGCAGCTCGCGCGCGATCTTACCCGAGGCGCCGACCCGCGCCGGGTTGACATCGAGGAGCGGCGTCAGACCGGCGGCGCGCGTGCTATCCGCGTAGCTGCGCAAAGCGGAAACGGCATCGCCGTGCCAAGCCAGCGTCCGATGGGGAAGCTCGAAGCTGTCCGGAAGCAGAACGGACGGCCCTTCGAAAATGGGCGCGCTCAGGATGTGCGTGAAGCCGAGCGCCGCCGCCCGCTCGATATCAGCGGACCACGCCGAAAGAGGACCGGCCAGCAGCGGATCGATGTAATAAATACGCGGCGGAGCGGTCCGTGTCGACGCGCGCGCGGTAGGCGCGTCTACGTCATCGACAAGCTGATCCATGGCCTTGGCCCGTCCCCCGACGTTTCGCGCACCGTGCCAAACAGCGCACCACGGTGGCGAGGGTTTCACGCAACTGCGATGCGTACCGAGGGCCGAGACGGCCTGCCAAAGCCGCGCCCTTCGCGTGCTTACCCCAATGTGACGCCGCCCGTCACGGCCTGATAGGTCGCAATCGCGAGCGTCAGCGGCTCGAATGGCTTCGTGATCACGAATGCAGGCTCGAGCGCCTCGCCGGTCAGCAGGCGTTCCGGATAGGCGGTGACGAAGATCACCGGCACGTCATGGGAGCGCAGAATCCGGGCAACCGCATTCGCGCCGTCGCCGCCCGCCCCGAGGTTGATGTCCGCAAGGATAAGTCCGGGCCGCTCGCGTGTGGCGATCGCCACCGCCTCCTGCTCCGACGCCGCGACGCCGACGACCCGATGCCCGCAACTCTCGACCAGCTCCTCCAAATCCATCGCGATGATCGGCTCGTCCTCGATGATCAGTACGCTGGTGGCGGCGGCGGCGCGGAGATGCTCCCGCGCCGCGGCCAACCCTGCCTCGGCATCCCGCTCGGGAAGGGCGACGATCACGGCCGCGCGAGACAGCGGCATCTCCTCGAGAGACGTCAGCAGCAGAAGCTGACGTTGCTTTCGCGAAAGTCCCGCTTCTCCCGATGCCGGTGTGGAGGTGGCGTCGGACTGCTGCGTGATCGTCTGGTAGAGAGCCATGCGCACGTCCGGCTCGGGCGACTTCGTCTCGAGCAGTGCCTTCACACTCTCCGCGACGAGCCGATCACCGCTCTCCTGGCCGCCGGTGAGCGCACGTGCATACCGCCGCGCGTAGGGGAGCGCCTGGATCAGTTCCTCGCGACGCACCGTCGTCATCCCGCTATATCCTCTTGATCCTCTTGCACCAGGGAATGGTGCCGTCGACCTGATGACATGCACCTGCTTCGATCGGATAGACATTGCCCGAAGGCGACTCTCGCCGGCGACTTATGGCGCTGCTGCCGGATCTGCGCAGGTTTGCACGATTCCTTGCCGGACAGCACGCGGACGCCGACGATCTCTTGCAGGAAACTGTCGTGCGCGCCCTCGCGGCGCTCAGCCAATACGAGCCTGGAACAGACATGCGGGCGTGGACATTCACGATACTTCGGAACGCGTTCTACGAGCAGCTCCGGCGCAGGAAGACGGAAGCGCGGGCGCTCGCCGAATCCAGCGATTTGGAGGAGGCACGACCGCCCGCTCAGGTTGCGCAGATGGATTTCACCGACCTGCAGCGGGCGCTGTTCGCTCTCAGTCCGTTGCTTCGGGAGGCGCTCATTCTCGTCGGTGCACATGGCCTGAGCTATGAAGAAGCGGGGCGAATCTGCGGCGTGCCCGAAGGCACGATCAAGGCGCGCGTCTCGCGCGCGCGCCATCAACTGGCTCAAGTGATCCGGGACACGCCCGCCGCCGTCGCGCCGCAATAGGATCATGCTCTGCTGAGTGTGCTCATTGCGTGCGTTGCCGCGAATTGATGTCGCATTGTCGCCTTGACGTCACAACGTCGGCACAGCCGAGAAGCGCTCATGCTCGCGCATTCGTGAGACGCACGATGCAACGCCGGCGATCTGTCGTTCATTCTCTGAACAAGGACGCATCGAAAGGCGGAGCGCTACATGACGAACCCAAGCTTCCACGATCAGATCATCGCGATTCTTCCAAAACTGCGCGTTCAGGCGCTGGCGCTGACGCGCAACCGTGCGGCTGCGGAGGATCTGGTTCAGGACACCGTCTGCAATGCGCTCTCCGCCCGGGACAGCTTCATTCCAGGGACGAATTTTCCCGCATGGATGCACCGCATTCTGCGCAACCGCTTCATTTCCAATCTTCGCAAGCGGCGGGACACCACCGACATCGACGATGTACCGGCGTCGACGTTCGCCACCGATGCCTCGCACGAGGATCGCTTGGCGCTGAAGGAGCTCGGCCGGGCAATGACGCGCCTGCCGACGGATCAGCGCGAGGCGCTCGTCATGGTTGTGATCCACGGCATGAGCTACGAATCGCTCGCCGAAGCGACCGGATGCGCGGTCGGCACGGCGAAAAGCCGTGTGTTCCGCGCCCGTCGGCAGCTAGAGGCGTGGCTGATCGGCGAGCCTTCGGACCGTCCTACGAAGACCGTCCGCATCGGGGGCACCGCGGCTGGCGCTGGCAAGCGGCGTTCGGGGCAAGATGGGCCAGCGCCCGAAGAGCGCGGCAGACCATAGTCGTTTTTGACGTGGACGCATGTAGACGTTGCGATGGCGGCCCTGCGAAACGTCCCCCATATTGACGGGCTTCGAATGGTATGAAGCGTGTATTGATGACGAGTCGAGATGAGCCGCCCCAGGATCCCGGCCGAGCGCGCAAGCGGAAATCGGACGCGGCCTTCGATTTGTGGCTCAAGCGGGGGCTTCACAAGCTGTACGATCAGATCGCTGACGAGCCAGTTCCAGAGGCGATCCTGAAGCTCATTGAGGACCATCGGAGCGGTGGACAGGGAGAATAGGACGCTGACCGACAAGACGGCGGGTGCGGATCCGGCCTTTTAGAGATAGCGAGCGAATCGATGTGGGTCATGCGCCCGCCCGCGACTGTCAGAGGGCGGTTGGTCGGCCTCCTCATGCTCGCCTCGGTTCCGGTGTGCATCATGGCGCTCCTCGTCGCGTGGCAAAACTACACAATGGTCGCGCGGCAGACCGACCAGATCGCGCTCGTCACACGGGAAGCCGTTGCGTCCCGGTTCGATGCCATCCGCGACGAGGCGGCCTTTCTCCTCGATCGGCTCACCCATGATCTGCGGATTACTTCGTCTGATCCCGCCGTTTGCCAGGCGGCGCTCGACGCGAGCGATGCATCTTCCCTTCGCGGGCTGGTCGGGCTGGCCGTCATCGCGCCGGACGGCCGGGTGCGGTGCGCCGACGGTGTCCCGGCGATACGCGCCGAACTGCTGACGGCGGAGCTTCCGGCCGTCTTCCTTGCGGATACGGGCGCCGTCCTTACGCTTTCGTCCCCTGTCAGTCACGCTGGTGAAAATATGGGGAGGATCCGAGGTGCTGTTCGCATCGATGCGCCGCGACTCGTGGGTCGGGAACCGGCCACGCCCGTCATGGCTTGGCTGGTCCAGAGCGACGGCCGCGCGGTCCCTCTGGACGTGTCGGCCTCCGGGTCGGCGGAGGCTCTCCCGGAGAGCATGGCGGCGATCAACGGATCGGCCGTGCCCTTGATGGCGCGCGGGGCGGACGGACAGCTCTATTCGTATGCTGCCGCGCGCGTGACGCCCGCACTTCAGGTGCTCGTCGCCGTCCCTGCGGACAAGACGGTTGCGGGTGCCCGCGCGGTGTTGATCCGCCGCCTCGGCGAGCTCGGTCTGGGTTTGCTGATCGGCATCATTCTCGTCGCCGTCGGTGCGAGTCACGCCGTCGTGGCACCGCTTCGCCGCGTAATCGACGCCGTCCGCCGTTGGCGGGAGGGCGGTCCGTTCGACGCGATTCCTGATGCAGCCGCGCCCGCGGAACTTCAGGAACTGACCCGCTCATTCGGAGAGGCGACGGAGGCGCTCACCAAGCGGGAGACTCAGCTGCGGGCGGCGATGACGCAGCAGGACCTGTTGATGCAGGAAATCCACCATAGGGTGAAGAACAACCTGCAAGTTGTTGCCTCTCTTCTGAATCTTCAGGCCAGCCGCATTCGGCTCCCCGAGGCGAAAGCCGAATTTCAGTCCGCGCGCGACCGAGTCCGCGCGCTCGCAACCTTGCACCGGCATCTCTACGCCTATGGCGAGGTGCATACGATCAACATGCGCAGCTTCCTCAAGGAACTGTGCGGCCAGCTTCTCCAGGCGATGGGCGGAACGGACCGCATCACCCTCAATATCGAGGCTTCGGAGCTGCAGATTTCTTCCGACCAGGCGGTTCCGATGGCGCTGATCGTGACCGAGGCGGTGAGCAATGCTGCCAAATACGCATTTCCCGGCGGCCGACGCGGCAAGATTACCGTGCGGCTCATCACCGAGCGCGATGTCGCCCGCCTGGTGATTGAGGACGACGGGATCGGCATTCCGGCTGGTCGGATCGAGACGGAAACCGGCATCCGTGATGGCATCGGCCTCCAACTCATCCGGGGCTTCGCCCGCCAGCTCGGCGCTACGCTCACGGTCACGGAGGACCTCGGAACGCGCTACGACGTCGAGCTGCGGCTCCGGCGATCCGCCGCGCGAGAGCATGCGACGGAGCTGCTCGCCGAGGACGGCGCCGAAGACGCTCCGCAAGCGGCGGGTTGAGGCGAGGCTCTGGCGTTCGCTCGCGCGGGATGGAATGCTCAGCGGATGGATATTGATTTGGCTGATCGGCTGACGAGATGGCGGCGCCAACTTCACGCCAACCCCGAGGTTTCCCTCGACGAGCGCGACACCGCGGCGTTCGTCTGCACCCGGCTTCAGGAAATGGGCATACCGTTCACGCCGGACGTCGGCGGACATGGCGTCGTCGCGACGCTGACAAGGGGCGATTCCAGTAGGGCGGTGGGCTTGCGGGCCGACATGGACGCGCTTCCGATCACGGAGACGACCGGGCTTTCCTACGCATCGACCCGTCCCGGCGTCATGCACGCATGCGGGCACGACGGACATACCGTCTCGCTGCTCGGGGCCGCCGCGCTGCTGGCGCGGGACCCGGGTTGGTCGGGCACGGTTCAACTCGTGTTCCAACCGGCAGAAGAGGGCGCCGGTGGTGCGAAGGCGATGGTCGCCGAAGGCCTGTTCCAGCGGTTCCCGATGGACCGCATCTTCGGCTACCACAACTGGCCCGGCATTTCGGCGGGGACAGCGGTGGTGCATCACGGCCCGGTGATGGCAGGCGGCGCCCGCGTCACGATCACGCTCGAGGGGGTCGCCGGCCACGCGGCCATGCCGCATCTCACGCGCGATCCCATGCTGGCGGCCGGCCACCTTCTCGTTGCGCTGCAATCGATCGTCGCCCGCGAAGTCGATCCTTTGGAAACGGCGGTCGTATCGATGTGCGTGGTCGAGGGCGGCCGGGCGACCAACCAGATTCCGCATGAAGTGACGCTGCGCGGGACCGCACGTACGTTCAAGCTCGAGGTGCGCGACCGGGTCGCGGCTTCGATCAACCGGATCGCGCGGGGGATTGCGGCGACGTTCGATATGCGGGCCGCCGTGGACGTCACCTCGGGGATGGGTCCGGTGATGAACACCGCCGCCGAGGCGGAACTCGCCGCCGCGGCCGCCGCCGAGACCGGGATGCCGGTCCGCCGCGACGTGCCGCCGAGTATGGCGAGCGAGGATTTCGGCCGGTTCCTCGCCGAACGTCCGGGCGCGTTCCTGTGGATTGGTAACGGGCCGGCGCAGGACGGCGCGGGGCTTCACAACCCCGGCTACGACTTCAACGATGCGATCCTGCCGGTCGCCGCCGGGTGCCTCGCCGGGATCGCCAAGCGGGCTCTCGCCGCAGCGTGAGCCGTCAGCCCGGGGCGAGCTTCATCCCGCCCCAGTAGCCGATCGCAACCGCGAGCAGGCAGAGGGCGACAGACAGCGCAGCGTTCGCGATAGCGCCCCCGACCGACCCGGCGCGGAGGAGCGTGAGGGT
>DATAPS010000438.1:0-5553 GCA_036265085.1 Acetobacteraceae bacterium
GGACGCGCCATCCCTCCAACGCGGAGAGTGCAAGCGCTGCCGGGCGCAGTATGCCTTCGATCAGCGCGTGGTCCGGCCACGAATGCCCGAGCGTCTCGGCGAGCGGCGGCCCGGGCGGCGCTGCACCGACCACGAACAGGCCCTGCTGGCCGTCCGCGAGACCGGCGCGCGTGACCGCGACAGGGGTGAGGACGCCGGCGATACGCGCACCCGCGAGCGTGGAGATCGCGGGCGCGCGCGGCGGAGCATCGGGGCGGGTTTGCACGGCCATCAAGTCTGGGCGCTCGCCCACCTCATCGCGCACGGCGAACGCGCGCAGTCCGCCCCCGGCCCCCGGCAACGGGTGGGCCGCGAGGACAGCAAACGATCCCGGCCCTTTCCCGTTCACGATCGACGGTGTTTTCCCGTCATCCACAGCCGCCATGCACGCCCGTCCCGTCGCTGACGGAGCTGAAGATCGCAGCGAAGTGTTGGCGGAAGGTTAGGAGGCGCACGCACCTCGCTCAGGGCGCGAATGCTCGGGTATCGCGTCGAGCGCCTCGCGCATGCTGGCAAACCGGCCGATCATGTCCGGCCCGCTCGCGCCCCAAACCACAAACCGGGCGCCTTCCCGCGACACGCCCCAGGATGCCCAGGGCCGCCCGTCCTCATAGACCAGCACGAAATCCCCGATATCCGGATCCGGCTCCTCGCAGATCGCCACGCGCGCCGCGTGCGCACGGCCGGCGGACTCCGCCCAGTGGAGCGCCACCATGCGGTCTTGCGCGTCGAGCCGCCGGTGCTTGGGCCGGATCGGGAAGGGGATAATCTCTGCCGATCCCGATCGCTCCGCGTTCTCCCCTGCCTTAGCCATTGCGCACCCCGCCGCTGCCTTCATGTGTGGCGGGACCTATCACGCAAACGTTAAAGCCCTGTGTGAGTGGCATCACACGCGAGCGACATTCGCAGGTCTATCAGCCCTCGAACGGATCCCGCATAAGTATCGTGTCGTCACGTTCCGGGCTCGTGGAGAGCAGGGTCACCGGCGCCTCGACGAGTTCCTCGATGCGGCGCACGTATTTGATCGCCTGGGCCGGCAACGCTCCCCAGCTCTGCGCCCCGCGGGTCGAACCCGACCAGCCCTCGATGGTCTCGTATACCGGCGTCACGCGCGCCTGCGCTCGCATCCCCGCCGGCAGCCGCCTTATGCGCTCGCCGTCGACCTCGTAGGCGATGCAGACTTTCAGATCCGGGAGCCCGTCGAGCACGTCGAGCTTGGTCAGCGCCAAGCCCTGAATGCCGCCCACCTTCACCGCCTGCCGCACCAGCACCGCATCGAACCAGCCGCAACGGCGCCGGCGGCCGGTGACGGTGCCGAATTCGAATCCGCGCTCGCACAGCAGTTCGCCGGTCCCGTCGTGCAGTTCTGTGGGAAACGGGCCCGAGCCGACCCGGGTGGTGTACGCCTTCGCGATCCCGAGCACGAAGCCGATCGCGCTCGGCGCCATCCCGGACCCCGAAGCGGCCGTCGCGGCGACCGTGTTGCTGCTGGTGACGTAGGGGTAGGTGCCATGATCGACGTCCAGCATCACCGCCTGGGCGCCCTCGAACAGGATCTTTCGGCCGGCCCGGCGCGCTTCCTCAAGCCGCTCCCAGATCGGTTCCGCATACGGCATAACGATCGGCGCGAGCGCGAGCAGTCGGTCGAGCAGTTCCTGCTTGGAAAAGACCGGCGCGCCGAGACCGTTCAAGAGCGTATTGTGATGGAGGAGAACCTCGTCGAGTTTGTCGGCGAGCGTCTCGGGCTCGCCGAGGTCGCAGGTCCGCACCGCCCGCCGTGCGACCTTGTCCTCGTAGGCAGGCCCGATGCCCCGCCCGGTCGTTCCGATCTTGCGATCCCCCCGCGCCACCTCGCGCGCACGGTCGATCGCCGGATGGACCGGCAGGATCAGCGTCGCGTTATCGGCGATGCGCAGCGTGTCGGGCGAAACCGCGAGCCCCTGCTCGCGCACACGCTCGATCTCGGCGATCAATGCCTCCGGGTCGATCACGACGCCGTTGCCGATCACACCGAGCTTGCCGCGCACCAGTCCGCTCGGCAGTAGCGACAGCTTGTAGGTCTGGTTGCCGACAACGAGCGTGTGGCCGGCGTTGTGGCCGCCCTGGAAACGGACGACGATGTCGGCGCGGCTGGCGAGCCAGTCGACGACCTTGCCCTTGCCCTCGTCGCCCCATTGCGCGCCGATCACCGCGACATTCGCCATCGCCTCACCCGTCCAACTTCGCGTCCAGGGGCGCGAGCGCGCCGTTGTGCAGCAGATGCGTGCAGCCGAGCCGCCGCGCCTCCTGCGCCGGATCCGCACCCTGCGCGAAGCCGGCCACCGTTGCATAGCCGTCGGCGCGCAGGGCAGCCGCACGGGCGTGGTCGGCCTCCGGCGGCAGGTAGACGCGCGGCTTGGGCGGACGCGGCGGGGCGGCGCGAAGCAGCGCGTCGGGGTAAAGCGTGAGGCCGGTCGCCGGCTCGGCGTCCCCGCAGACGTATCGGCCGCCGCGGCCGAACTCCTCGCCGCGGCCGGGGGCATAAACGGTCAGCGAGACGCCGGTGTGATAACGCAGGCCGCGGAACTCGACGGGATCGACGGTCAAACGCAGCGCCGGCGCCCGCGCGCGGATCACCGCGATCACCGCCGCCAGCCGGTCGGAGAGCGCGCGCGCGCCGGGCGTAAGCGGGGCCGCCGCCAGGGCCGCCAGCGCGGGGTCGGCCGGGCCGGCTGCGAGCAGAAGACTGGCCAGCATTCCGGCGAGCGGGCCGCCATGGCTCGCGACGGCGGCGGCGTCCTTGCGGTCGAGCGCGCGGGAGAGTGCCGCGCGGGCCGGCGCGGGCACGCCCCCTTCCTCGAGCAAGGTCGGCACGAGTTGGGGGAGCGTGAGGTCGAATGACAGGCGGGTGAGCCCGAGCGCGGCAAGCGCCTCGGCGCCGACCAGCACCATCTCGGCGTCGGCATCCGGGCTGTCCGGTCCGATCAGCTCGAAGCCGGCCTGGGCGATTTGCCGGTCGGGGGCCAGCTGACTGGCGCCGCGGACACGCAGACATTGGCCGGAGTAGGAGAGGCGGAGCGGACGCGGGGCGTGCAGCATCCGGGTCGCGGCGATGCGGGCCACCTGCGGGGTCATGTCCGCGCGCACGCCCATCGGACGGTGCGTGTCGGGGTCCATCAGGCGGAAGGTCTGATCGGCGACGGCGGCCCCTGAGCTGGCGAACAGGGAGTCCTCGAATTCCAGCAGCGGCGGCTTGACGCGCTGGTAGCCGTGCGCCGCGAAGGCGGCCATCAGCGCCTCGACGGCGGACGCCTCCACCTCCGCCTCGGGCGGCAACAGATCGCGCAGCCCTGCTGGCAGCAGGGCCGGGTTGGGTGCGTCGTCGTTCATGCGGTGCGGGTAGATAGCATCGCCGCACCGCGCGGCCAATCGGCGCGGGTCAGGCGCCGAACGACCGCCTCCCCACCCGAGGCGGCCCGCTGCTCAGGGCACGAACTCGATCAGCGTGTCGAAAGCGGCTGAGGCCGGAACGACGATGCCGGCCGGCGACACGCGGACGCCATCGATCCCGCCGGCGCGCAACGCCGTCTCACACCCCCGCTGGTCGCGCGTGCGCACCACGAGTCCGGCCATCCAGGTGTCGCGGCCGCCGCCATCGGGCGCGGCATTGCCGTATCTCTCGGTAATCCGGCTGGGCGCGAGAATGGCGAAATCGGCGAGGCCGATGGCGAGCCGGTAGCCGCCGTCCACCGCGTGGACGCTCGCGGCGCCGAACATTCTGCGCAGCAGCTCCGCCGGCTGCGCGGGATCACGCGCGGCGATCACGGCCCGGGCGACGCCGATGGCGCCGTTCGGATGCGTGCGCCACTCGTCTCGCCAGACCAGATCGCGCGTGAGATGATGGCAGAAATATAGGCGCCCGGCCGGAAAGGACTCGTGCGGCAGGCGAACCGTCCGGAATACCGCGTCCCGCGTGTCCCCCGGGAGCGCCACCGGCCGGGAGAATTCTGTGGGCGTGCGAATCGGCACACCCGCGGCCGCGAGCGACTCGTAAACCCCCGCAGAGTCTTCGGTGCCGAAGACGACACCGTTGAGGCCGATCGGCCATTCCAGGATGTCGCGCCGCTGTTCGTTGCCGGTCTCGGCGCCGATCAGCTCCATGTAGTCGGTGCCGAACACCGCGAGATGGTTCATCGAGCCGAGCGTGTGATAGCCGCGCGGCGTCATCGTGAAACCGAGTCGGCGAAACTGCGCGACCGCTTCGTCCATCCGGTTCCGCACATTCACCACGACGTGGTCCAGCGTCGGTAATGGGAGCGTCATTCGAGATCGGCCTCACGGGATTGTCGTAGGTATCATCCCGTAGATTTCGTATTTTGTCTTGCGGGTGCGACCGTGTGTGAGCATTGTCCGCCCGCCCGACGGATGGTCCCGCCGGGCACGCCTTCTCCCGGCGTTTCCTCCCTAAACTTGGCGGCGCTGCTGAGCGCCGCCATTTTTTTCGCGCGCCATCTCGTGCAGCGCGTGCACCACCCCCGCAACGACCGGGCGCCAGTCCCCAAGCTGCGCCTGACGGAAGATTCGCATTGTCGGATACCAGGGACTGTCCGTGCGGCCCGCGAGCCATCGCCAGCAGCCATCGTAGCGATCGAGCATCAGCACCCGCTTCCCGAGTGCGCCCGCGAGATGCACGACGGACGTATCGACGCTCACGACAGCGTCGAGGCCAGCAATGATCGCAGCGGTATCGGCGAAGTCGCGCACGTCCGGCATCGGATCGATCAGCTTGAGCCCGGGCGGCGGCTGCGCGGCCTGCGCCGCAGGCGTGCCTTTCTGCAAGCTCACGAAGGAGACGCCGTCGACGGCGGCAAGGGGCGCGAGATCGGCAAGCCGCATGCTGCGGCGGCGGTCCAGCGTGGTGAAGCCTGCGAGCCACGGCCGCGCCTGCCCAGCCCAGACAAGGCCGACCCGCAAGCCGCGGAGCGGCGCGAGCGGCGCCTGCCACCGGGCCACGCGATCGGCGCGCGGCGACACGTAAGGGATCTGGGCCGGAACGGTAGCGAGGCACGTGCCGAAGGCACGCGGCAGGCTGAAGAACGGGCAATGAAAATCGAATGCCGGAATAGCGGCCTCCCCGGGCAGGAGTGCCGCGATGCCGTCAACGCTGCGCACCAGATCGGCGAGTTCCGGCGGGACGTGGACGAGCACCCGAAATCCGCGCGCCGCCAACATCGGCACGTAGCGGATGAATTGCAACGTGTCGCCGAAGCCTTCCTCGTGGAGCACGAGCACGGTGCGACCGGCGCCAGGCCCGAGCGTGTCGACGGCAGGGAGCAAACGTTCGGGCGCCAGGCCGGACCGCGGCGCGAGACACAGACGCTGCTCGTAATCGGCCCATGCTTTCGCCATTCGCCCGGCCCGCAGCAGGACGATCGCGCGATTCAGCCGGATTTGCGGATGATCGGGGGCGAGTGCGACGGCGCGGTCGGCGGCCACGATCGCCTCCGCAAACCGGCCCTCGATCTTGAGGAGCAT
>DATAPS010000439.1:0-8996 GCA_036265085.1 Acetobacteraceae bacterium
TGTTCGGCCGGAACCCGGCTCTCCGGCGAGAGATAGGAGAACAGCTTGCCCTGATTCCGGAACCTGCCGCGCATCGCGCATCCCTCGTCCTCAACGGATCCGTCGAATCCTTTCGCGCCGCGTCGGAGCAAGGGGTTTTTCAGCGAACTGCTAGGTCACCGACCCACTATGCCCCAATCAGGTGCGGATTGCGGCGAGTTTGACGAGAGCGAGTTAGTTCGCAGCGTGCTTCTGGTATCGGGGGGCCGGGCGCGGCGCAGAGGCGCGCGTCAACGGCGCCGCCCATCTCCGCACCACCCTGCCCGCGGGCGCGACCGCGCCACTCGGCTGGATCGCCGTGGACTCCAGCGCAGATCCTGCCGCCCGAGCAACACGACTGGTACCCCGGGGGTGCCGCTGACTGCGCGGCCTACCCGCCGGACTGCGCGCTCCACGTCTTGAAGTCGCCCTCCGAGACGGTGGGGAGCCTCTTAACGAAGGCGACGATCGACCAGATTTCCCGGTCGGGAACACCGATCGAGCCGAAGCTCGGCATGGCGGTCATCTTGATCCCGTTCTTTACGACCCAAAAGAGCTGGCGTGGTTCGCGATCTTTGACGATCTCCTTGAGGTCGGGCGGGTAAGGCTGCATTCCTTCCGTAAACTTGGCCCACTGCACGCCCGGGCCGCCGTGGCAAGTAGTGCAGCCGCGAGTGGCATAGGCATGTGCCCCCGCCTGCACTACCGTGACGTCATCGAGCGACACGGGCGGAGGCTCGGTCGCATGCCGGTCGACCGAGGCTTGTCGGACATGGACCAAAGCCCAAGCGACCGGGGCTATCTCCTCGGTCGCAGCAACGCTGTAGAAACCGCCGAAGAAATAGACGATTCCAACAATCGCAACTGAGATCGCGAGAGCGCCGATTGCTGCCAACAACCGCATGGGAGCCTCCAGGTCCAACTCGGGTGCCAATCATACTGCGAACGCGAGGGCCGCAAACCAGAATGTCCGGCCCCTGGCCCGCCGTCAGCGATAGTGACATTCACACGAGCGCCGGGTCGGCTTTGTTCGCCATCTGCTTTGCCGCAATCCCGGCACTATGGCGACACGAGTCGGTAGGTCGATTTGATCCGATTAGATGTAGAACCCCACTGCTGTTGCGGTGGCGAGTTGCTCGAGCCGGCGGGAATGTTAGGACTTCAGGCTAGCACTACCTTGCCACTTGTACGGCCACGGAGGCATCCGGTATCAGGCTGGGATTCGGCGGAGAGAGCGCTGTGTCCCGACCTGTCGCGCCTGGTGACGACCTCGATTGCTGGCTGACGCGGTTTCTCGATGTGATGGGCCGCAGCACGCGGCGGCGCTGGGGTCCGCTGTATGTTCGCGGACTGCTCGGGCCTGATGGTCCGAAGAGCGTGCAGCCGATTGCATCCCGGCTTGGGCTGCGCGGCCACGACCAGTTGTACCACTTCATCAGTAGCCCGGCTTGGGACGATGCACCGCTATGGCGGGTGCTGGCCGAGCGGGCCGCTGCGCAGGTCGGCGGCGACGATTCGGTGCTGGTCATCGACGACACGGCAATCCCCAGGAAGGGTGCACTCTCGGTCGGCCGCGCAATATTGCGGTGAGCTGGGTAAGCAGGCGAACTGCCAGTCGCTCGTTTCGCTGGCGCTCGCGCGTGGCGCAGTGCCAATCCCCGTGGCGCTGCGCTTGTTCCTGCCGAAGTCCTGGACCGATGACGCAGCGCGCCGCGCCCGCGCCGGTGTCCCGGAGGCGGCGCGAGCGGCACTGCCCAAGCCCGAGATCGCGTTGGCCGAGATCGATCGCGTCATCGCCGCTGGCGTTCGCTTCGGCTGCGTCCTGGCCGATGCGGGCGACGGCCTGAGCGCGCCGTTCCGCCAGGGCTTGGGCGCCCGCGGCCTCGTCTGGTCAGTCGGCATCCCGCGCACGCAGAAGGTCTACACGACACAGGCGACCGCGATCTGGCCGAATGCAGGGCGTGGCCGCCCGCGCAAACAGCCGGTGCCGAATCAACCCGGACAGGACGCCGCAAGCGCGTTGGCCGACAAGTCCTGGCGACGGATCGCTTGGCGGCGGGGCAGCAAGGGGGCCCGCTTGCGGCGCGCTTCGCCGCTCTGCGCATGCGCGTGGACGATGGTCCGCCGGTGCGGGAAGGCAAGCACCTGCCGGGCGACGAGGTCTGGCTGATCGGTGAGTGGCGCCGCCGCGGCGAGCGCAGATACTGCCTCGGCAATCAGCCGCCCGGGACGCCGCTGCGCGATCTCGCGGCGACCATCAAGGCGCGCTGGGTGTGCGAGCAGGTGCATCAACAGTTGAAACAGGAGCTCGGGCTGGGCGCCTTCGAGGGCCGGTCATGGACGGGGCTGCACCGGCATGCGCTGATGAGTTGTATCGCCTTGCGACCTCCAGCATCTGCGACTGCGCACCGCCGCAGCGCGGGGAAAAAACACGCTGACCGGGCCACCGCCACGGCCCACCCTTCCTGAAGTCCGCCGCGCGCTCATCGCTCGACTTTTCGCACCGCCAAAGCCGCCAACCCGTTGTCCACACTGCCAAAAGCGCCTGATCATCGTTCGGCAGAAAGTGCCAAGGTAGTGCTAGTGAAAGGCCGCGCTCGGCCATCATCTCCACCAAGTCGCAGAAGCTCAGCTTGAACCTCAAATACCACCTCACGCAGAGGACAATGACCTCGCGATCGAAGTGGCGACCCTCGAACAAGTCTTCGGTCGTCGTCAGCTTGCCCATCGCGGAACCTCACCATGTGCACCACCGAGCATAGTCGATGCGGCCGTGCAAATTGCACGAGAGCCATCGTGCAAGTGCAACGCGCCGCTCATCGCATTTCGGGTCTTTTCCGCAGCAATGTGGATGTCGCCAACAAGGCGGCCGCGATCACAGTCAAGAAGGTGGCTACAGCGGCGAGCGGAGGGTCTGTCGAATCCTGCGCCGCGCTCCACAGCGTTTCGGTCAACCCCGTCCACGACCTGATGTATCAGCCGGGGCTGATCGCATCCGCGACGTCCCTGCCGATGCCGACCTATAGTTTCGGCGATGGAGATCTCCGGTGAATGACGTTTATGAGCGCCTCGGCGTGACCAAGAGAATCAACGGCGCCGGGCTGCTGACACGGCTCGGCGGCAGCCTGATGGACGCGTCGGTTCTCGATGCGATGCGCGATGCGGCGAGCGCGTTCGTGGACATGACCGAACTACAAACCCGCGTGAGCGGGATCATTGCGCTGCATACGGGCGCGCAGGCAGGCATCGTCACCGGCGGCGCCGCCGCGGCGATGACGCTGGCGACCGCCGCCTGCCTGGCGCGCTTCGACGTGCCCATCATGGAGCGGCTGCCAGACACGGACGGCATTGCCAACGAAGTGATCATGTTTCGGGCGCACCGCAATGCCTACGATCACGCCGTCCGCGCGGCCGGCGCGCGCATCGTTGATGTCGGGTTCAACGATGTCGCGATCGGCGCGGGAGTGCGCGGGCTGGAGGCTTGGGAGATCGAGGCCGCCGTGACGCCGCGCACCGTTGCGGTCGCCTTCACGGCGGGACTTGCGGGGCAAGCGTCGCTGCCAATGGTGAGCGAGGTCGCGGCGCGGCATTCGCTTCCGGTCATCGTCGATGCCGCCGCGCAACTGCCGCCGAAGGAGAATTTGCGCCGGTTCATCGCAGAAGGGGCGGCGCTCGTGGCGTTCAGCGGCGGCAAGGCGATCCGAGGGCCGCAAGGAACCGGCATCCTCGCCGGGAGAAAGGACCTGGTCGCCTCCGCGCTGATCCAGCAACTCGACATGGACGTCTCTCCCGCGACGTGGAAGCCGGCCGAGGGTCTCATTCCGCCGGCCCTGCATCGCGCGCCGCCGCATCACGGCATCGGCCGCGGGTTCAAGGTGGATAAGGAGTCGATCGTCGGTCTGGTCACCGCGCTCGAGCTGTTCGTCGCTCGTGATATGGACGAGGAAGCGGACGCGATGAAGCGCGAACTTGATTCGGTAGCTGACCTGCTCGCGAGACGACCGGATGTGGTCGCCGCGATTGTGACTGCCGCGCGCCATCCGATGCTGCGCATCGCATTCGCCACGGGCGAAGGTCGGCGAGATGCGTTCGCCATCTCCGCCGCATTGCAGGCGCTTCCCGTGCCGGTTCATCTCAGCGAGCGGTTCGCCGCTGACGGCGTTCTCCTCGCCGATCCAGCAGGCTTGCGTCCGGGCGACGGTGCGGCCGTCGGGCAGGCGATCCTCACCGTGCTGGACGCGGACTGATGCGCGCGGCATTCCGCGGCGGGTCGACTCGTTCGGTGACGAGGCAATTCAGCTATGCCGCGATCTCGTCTGCGTGGACAGCACCAATCCGCCCGGCGATACACGCGCCGCCGCCGCCCTGTGCGCGGAGCGGCTGCGTGCAGCGGGTATCGAGACAAATACCCTGACGGGCGGCGAGCCGATCGCGAACGTCGCCGCGCGCGTCCGCGGAGCAGCGCCCGGGCGGCGGCTCGCGTTCAACGGCCATCTCGACACCGGAACGGTCCCGGAACGGGACCGCCGGACGGTCGATCCGTTTGGCGGCGTGCTCCGCGACGCCCGGCTGTACGGCAAGGGCGTCAGCGACATGAAGGCCGGCGTCGCGGCAATGACGATGGCCATGGTGGCGCTTGCCGGGGCGCGGGATGCCCTCGCCGGCGAGGCGATCATTGCGCTGGTCGGCGACGAGGGCGCCGGCGCCACCTGGGGCACGCGCTACGTGATCGAGCAGGAGCCTGACGTGCTCGGCAACGCGCTGCTCAGCGCCGACGTCGGTTCGCCAGGGGTCGCCCGGTTCGGCGAGAAGGCTACCAGTGGATCGAGTTGCATGGCCGCGGACGCTCCGCCGGCGGCACGGCGATGGGCCTGTAGATTGTCCATCGGCACGACCTCACAGAAGCCTCGAGATTCCGACAGCGTGCCACGCGCGAGAGGCGCGCGACGGGTCGGGATTACGGCGTCGAGACATAGGAATCGCGACGCGAATCGGCCGCGCCGGTCATGGCGCCGGTGGCGGGATCGACGGAGATCGCCTGCATGCCGCCGACCACCATCGTCCACGGCGGCAATTCCTCCACATCGTGGCCGCGTGCCCGCAACGAGTCTAGCGTCTCGGCGGGAATGCGCGACTCAACCTGCACCTTCCGGCCATCGAACAGGCGCGCGCGCGGTGCGTCGATGGCATCCTGCAACGGAAGACCAAAATCGACGAACTGCACCATCGCCTGTGCCTGGGTTTGGCAGATCCCGTGGCTGCCCGGCGTGCCGAGCGCGAGCACCGGATTTCCCTCGCGCGTCGCGATGCTCGGGGCCATCGGCGAGGTGAGCGTTCGTCCTGGCAGCAGCGCATTCGGTCCGCGCGGGTCGAGCTCACCCCAGTACAGCGAGTTGTTCAGGCAGACGCCAGTGCCGGGAACCATGACTCCACAGCCGAAACCGGAGCCCAGGCTCTGGGTCAGGCAAATCATGTTCCCGTCGGCGTCGGTGATCGAGAACGACGTGGTGTGCTGGGGATTCGCCACGTCTTTCGGCGGCGCCAACCACTGCTCCGTCTGGCCCTCGACTGGCACACCGTCCGCGACGCGGTCCCGCAGCGCCGCCACCGACGGCTCAGCGAGCAGCGACGCCAGCACATCCGGCGGCGGATTGTCGTGCGCGATGCGTTCGCCGGCGGCGAGCCGGATGGCGCGCCACACTGTGTCCAGATGCGCGACCCCGTCGCGCTCCAGCGAGCCCAGATCGAGGCCGTCGAGGATGCGCAGCGTCAGGAGATACTGAAACCCCTGGCAGGGCGGCGGGAGCGTGTGCACCAGCAGGTCATGATAGGCGCCCGCGATCGGGTCAGCCCACACAGGCTGCGCCGTCGTCAGGTCTGCCAACGTCATGCATCCGCCGAGCGCCTGCAGATGCGCCACGAGTGCGCGACCGAGCGGCCCGCCGTACAGATGCGCCGGCCCATTGGCGGCGACCGCCTCCAACGTGCGTGCGAGATCGGGCTGATGGAGCACCTGACCGACGCGCACGGCGCCGGTACAATCGGTATAGACGCGGCTCCACTCGACGAAATCCGGTTGCGCCTTCAGCGCGACGGCCTGGTTGCTGATGGCGCGCGCATTGAATTCCGTCAGCGGGAATCCGTCCCGAGCCAGCGCAATCGCTGGCGCGAGCACCGCAGCCAAGGTCGTGCGCCCATAGGTGCCGATCAGCTCGCACCAGCCGGCCAGGTTGCCGGGCACGCCGGCGGCGAACGGCCCACGCTCGAGGTCGGCGCGCCGGCTGAAACGGCCGACAGGGAACTGCTTCGGCACCCGCGTGCGAAAATCCAGCGCGCGGATCCGCCGCTCGGCGGCCACGTAACAGGTCGCCATGCCGCGGCCGGCCAGGCCGGAGTTGTATGGTTCGACGACGTTCAGCGCCGCCGCGGTCGCCACCGCCGCGTCGAACGCGTTTCCTCCTTGCCCCAGCAACCGCGCGCCCGCCTGTGCCGCGAGGGGATGGGCCGCGGCGGCCATGCCGTGAAGCGATGCGACCGTCGGGCGTTTGCCGTCCATGTGTGGTCCTCCCTGCGCAGCGCACGCCCCGCGAGCGTCAACTCGTCAGTCGGCAATTCCAGAACGCCGGCGGCGGGATCGGCGTGTATCCCTGAAGCTTCGGCGAAATGCCGTAGAGGTCGGCGAAGCTCCCAACCAGCAAGGTCGGCGCTTCGCTGTAGAACAGGGCCTGCATGTTCTTCCAGGCGGCGAGCCGGGCCGCCTGGTCTGGCGCGGACACGTAGGTCTCCAACGCAGCGCGCACCGCCGGCGTGTCCCACCAGCCCGGATAGGCGGGGTTGAAGGAGCTGAACAATCCGGGCTCGGGCTGGACCGGGCCGGACGTGACGAACATCTCCCAGTTGCGGGGATCGGTCCGCTTCTGCAGCAGCGTCGCCCAGTCCATCACCTGCACGTCCACCTTGAAGCCGGCGTCCTCGAGGTTGGGCTGGGCAACCATGGCGATTTTGTACATGTAGTCGTACTGCATGGTCGTGAGGATGCGGACCGGACGGCCGTCGTATCCCGCCGCCTTAAGCATCGCAGCGGCATTCTTCGGATCGTTCGTGTTGTAGCCGGGCGTGTCGGGATCGTAGTACGCGGTGCCATTCGGATAGAGCGAGCCTTCCGCGTGCCAGAGCGACGGATCGCCGAACGCCGCGGCCAGCATGTCCTCCGGCGCGATCGCGGCCAGCGCGGCGCGGCGGATGCGCACGTCCGACATCAGCCCGGCCTTGGTGTTGAGGAACATCAACGCGAGATTCGGCACGGTCATCTTGCCCTGGAGCGCCGCCTTCTCGTTCTTGATGCGCTCGTAACCCTCGCTGGTCAGGGAATCCGCGTATTGGTATTCGCCCGTCACCAGGCCGGCAACGCGGGTCAACGGGTTCGGCACGGGAATGAAGCGTAGCTCCGAGATTATCGCCTCGCGCCGGCCGACGGGACCATCCGGCGCGCCCGGCGGCGACATATAGCCGTTGACTCGGCCGAGCCGGACATAGCGGTCCGGCACGTGCTCGATCAGCCGGTACGGGCCTGTGCCAATGAACTCCTGCATCTGGTCGTTCGACTGCGCCAGCCGCTTCGGCATCACCACCGCTGCGCCGCTGAAATAGGCCAGCAGGCTCAGCAGCGGCGAGTACGGGCGCTTCATCGCGATCTGCACGGTCTTGGCGTCCAGCGCGCTGAAGCCGTCCACGTAGGGGGCGGCGGGCCGACCGCGCGGCGAGACCGCGATCCACCGTTTCAGGCTGGCGACCACGTCGTCCGCGGTCATGAGCGTGCCATCGTGGAACGGAACATTCTCTCGCAGCGGGATCGTGTAGCGCTTGCCGTCCGGTGACATTTCGGGCAGCCCCGCCGCGAGGAGCGGCATCGTCTGGAACGCCGAATTGAACGCGTAGAGCGTCTCGTAGATGTGCTGATCGATCTCGGCGACCAAGCTGGCAGTGGTGTTGGTCGGTTCGAGCGGCCCCGGCTCCCCGATCACTGCGACGTTTAGGGCCTGATCGCCCTGCGCGCGCGCGGCGTGTGGCAGCGCCGCGGCGGCAGTTGCCCCCGCCAGAAACCTTCGGCGGTCGGGTGAGCCCAGCGTGTCCATGCGTTCGTCTCCCACATCGAGCCGCGCAATTGTTATACGGCAGCACAGTCGGTGACCATGAGCGAACTCGCCCACCCCCGGTCACGGCGATTCCGAGCAAAGCCGACACCGGCCCGCGACCGGCATATCGCTGCCCTCGCCGAGCGTGATCGGATGGCTTGGCAGATGGCGACCGGCTACGGCCGGCGCAATCTCGTGGAAACAGCGATCGGCCGCTACAAGTCGCCGATCGGACCGGGGCTTCGGTCACGGAATTTGCGCGCGCGGAGGGCAGACACCGTTATCCGTGTGGCATTGTCACGATAACTGGGCGTGGCGGGCGCAAGCAGTGTGGGGAAGGATGGCGGGATGAAGAAGCCGCCCGACCCGCACTATCGTCACCGGTTTCCGGCCGAGTTAACCAGCCACGCGGTCTGGCTCTACCACGTGTTTAGCCTGAGTTTTCGTGAGGTCGGGCTGATCCTCTTTGACCGAGACATCCAGACCGGCATCATGCTTCATGCTCGCTTCTCAATCTGATGCTTGTGGCTGTGCAACTCAGACCGCGCTTACGATCAACCTGAAGTGCAGCACCTCCAACCAAGCCGCGGAACGGCGCCAAGGCGAATACCCCATCTGACTCAATCTCGGTGCAGCTAAACTGACGGGCAGGCGTCCCGCGGGACTACGAGGCGCGCGCGGAGAAGATCGAGCCGAGCACGTCCATACATCTGGACACCTTCTGTCAACGGGCGGTGATGATCAACGGGGGCTCGTCCGGTTTGCGGATCTTGCTTCTGTTCGTGGTCTGCGCGTTGGCAGCCACATGAGGCGGTCCGATACGAGGGAAGGGCCGATCTCGAA
>DATAPS010000440.1:0-16180 GCA_036265085.1 Acetobacteraceae bacterium
ACCGTCCTTGCCGTCAGGCGCCGGGACTGGCGCGCCCTGCTGTTCCTTGGCGTCCTCGCCATCGTCCTCTTGCAGGTCGCGACGCTGGTGCTGCGCTGGCGCGCGGGCCTCCTGCCCGCCCCGCGCCCGCGTCCGCTCCCCGCCGCGCCGTCCGCGCGGCGGATGCGCTCCGCTCCGTCCGCCGCGGACACGCGCGGGCAGTCTGTCCGAGTGTCCGCCCCGGAAGCGTTCTCACAGGCATCCCCGGACCCGCGCCGCGCCGCCGCGCCCGTCGTCCCGACGCGCGCGCCCCTCGCAGCCGTCACCCGCCTCCGCCCTCACGGCGCCGCGCCCGCAACGGCCCGCGCCACGCGCCTCGCCGCAGCTCAGCCTCCCCAGAATTTTTTTGAGGCCGTTCGCCGCCCCGCTTTCTCGTGACTCATTAGTTACGATACAGAAACTACATGTTTTGCAACTCCGCCATCACCTGCCGCGCAATGATCAGCTTCTGCACTTCCGACGCCCCCTCGTAGATCCGCAATGCGCGGACCTCGCGATAGAGCTCCTCGACCTTGACGCCCGCCTTCACCCCGAGACCGCCGAAGATCTGCACCGCATCGTCGATGACGCGCTGCGCCGCCTCGGTCGCGTACAGCTTCGCCATCGCCGCTTCCCGCGTAATCCGCCGCCGCTTCACGTCGCGCACCCAGGCGGCGCGATAGACCAGCAGCGCGGAGGCATCGATCGCCATCGCCATGTCGGCGAGCTTCGCCTGCGTCATCTGCAACTCCGCGAGCGGCTTGCCGAACAGCTGGCGTGTGGCCGCGCGGCGCGACGCCTCATCGAGCGCACGGCGGGCGAAGCCGAGGGCCGCGGCACCGACGGTCGGGCGGAAAATGTCGAGCGTTGCCATCGCGACCTTGAACCCCTCCCCCGGCTGCCCGAGCAGATGACCTTCCGGAACGACGCAGTTCTCGAACCGCAATGTCGCCAGCGGGTGCGGCGCGATCACCTCGATCCGCTCCGCGATCGCGAGACCGGGACGGTCGGCCTCCACCAGGAACGCGGAGATCCCACGCGCCCCCGCCGCCTGGCCGGTGCGGGCAAATACGACGTAGTGCGTCGCGATACCGCCGTTGGAGATCCATGTCTTTTCGCCGTCGATCCGCCAGCCGCCATCGACGCGCGAAGCCATGCAGGACATTGCCGCCACATCCGAACCCGCATCCGGTTCGGATAGCGCGAACGCCGCGATCCGGCGACCTTCGCGCACGCCGGGAAGGATCTGCAGCTGCATGGCGGCGGTGCCATAAAGCGCGATCGATCCGGTGCCGAGCCCCTGCATCGCGAAGGCGAAATCCGCCAGACCGGCGTAGCGTGCCAGCGTCTCGCGCGCGAGGCAAAGCGTCCGCACGTCGATCGCATCTGCTCCGCCTTCGGGTACCGCATGCGCAAGCCAGCCGCCTGCGCCGAGCTTGCGCACGAGATCGCGGCACTCCGCATCGACATCGTGATGGGTGTGCGTGCCGGTCCCGAGCTCCCGCTCACACCATTCTTCCAGACGGTGCGCGAAATCGCGGTGATGGTCGTCGAAGAACGGCCACTCGAGGAAGCTGCGGTCCGCCATCAGTTGCCCTCGAATACCGGCCGCTCGCGCGCTGCGAAGGCGTGGAAGGCGCGGCCGAAATCCTTTGTCTGCATGCAGATCGCCTGCGCCTGCGCCTCCGCTTCCACCGCGTCGTCGACCGACATGCTCCACTCCTGGTGCAGGCAGCGCTTCGTCATGGCGTGGGCGAACGTCGGCCCCGCCGCGATCGCGCGCGCGAGCCCCTGCGCTTCCTCGAGCAGGGCATCGGACGGGCAGAGCCGGTTGAAGAAGCCCCAGCGCTCCGCCTCGGCGCCGTCCATCGAACGCCCGGTGTAGAACAGCTCGGCCGCGCGCCCGGCGCCGATGATGCGCGGAAGGATGTTGCAGGCGCCCATATCCGCGCCGGCGAGGCCGACGCGCGCGAACAGGAATGCGACCTTGGCGGCCGCGGTCCCGAGCCGCAGGTCGGACGCCATCGCCAGGATCGCGCCCGCGCCGGCGCAGACGCCGTCCACGGCTGCGACGATCGGTTGCGGACAGGCGCGCATCGCCTTGACGACGTCGCCGGTCATGCGCGTGAAATCGAGCAGGCCCTGCATGTCGCCAGCTTCCTGCATGGCGACGAGCGGCCCGATGATCTCGTGAACGTCGCCGCCGGAACAGAAATTGCCGCCCGCCCCGGTGACGACGATCGCCTTCACATCGTCCGCGTAGACCAGCGTGCGAAACAAGTCGCGCAGTTCCGCGTAACTCTCGAAGGTCAGCGGATTCTTCCGCTCAGGCCGGTTGAGCGTGATCGTGCCGACACGCCCTTCGAGCGACCACTGCATGTGCCGTGGAACCCATGTGTTGAACTCGGTTCGGCCGCGGTCATGCACGAGCGTCATCTGTCCATCCCCCGTTGTCTCTCGGGCGACCGAACTCGTCCTTTGCCGTGCTGGCCGGGATTGTTCCGGCGTGACGGAAAATGGAGTGGTCGCCCTATCTCTCGTCCGTTCTAGATCGCGCTCTCCGGCGGAAACTCAGGCGCGCGCTTCTCCCGATGCGCCGCCAAGCCCTCCCGCGCTTCCGGCGAGGTGAAGCCGAGGAACTCCAGCGCCAGAGACGCGTCGAAGCTCGGGCCCGCCAGCCGCAGCCAGTTGTTCAGCGCGTATTTCGTCCAGCGGATCGCGCTCGGCGCACCGACAGCCAGCCGCGTCGCGATCTCAAGCGCCTTCGCGTCCAGCGCATCGTCTTCCACGGCGAGCGACACCAGCCCGATCCGCTCCGCCTCCTCGCCCGACAGCGGCTCGCACAGCAACAAATGATATTTCGCCTTCGCCATGCCGCAGAGCAGCGGCCAGACGATCGCCGCGTGATCTCCCGCCGCAACGCCGAGCCGCGTGTGCCCGTCGATGATGCGGGCGGTCTTCGACGCTATCGAAATGTCCGCGAGCAATCCCGCGACGAGCCCCGCCCCGACCGCCGGGCCGCGGATCGCCGAGACGATCGGCTTGCCGCAGTTGATGACGTTGTAGACGAGGTCGCGCGCCTCTTTCCAAATCGTGGCGCGCTCGCCGAAATCGTCGATGATCGTCTGGATCATGTCGAAATCGCCGCCGGCGCTGAATGCGCGGCCGGCGCCGGTCAGGATGACGGCCGAGACGTCCGGATCGGCGTCGATATCTCGCCAGATCGTGCCGAGCTCGCCATGCATTGCCCGATCCGTCGCGTTCAGCCGCGCCGGGTTCGACATCGTAATGCGCAGCACGCGGCGCGCCGGTCGGTCGATCAGCAGCCGCTCATAGACGGCATAACGGTCCGTCACCCCACCACCCCCCGCGTCGTGATCCTGGCGGGAGGAGCGATGCCCCTCCCGCCAGGCGGGCGCAAGGTCAGACCGGCGCGACCGCGTCCGCCTTGGCGGCGCCGCGCTGGCCGATGGGGCGCGGCGGGCCGGTCGTGGTGTCGACTGCGGTCTGATATTCCATCTCCGCGTCGAGCTGCCCGCCGATCAGGATCACCAGCGACGACAGCCAGATCCACGTCATGAAGCCCACCACCGCACCAAGCGAGCCGTACGTCTCGTTGTAGCTGCCGAAACTCGAGACATACCAGGAGAAGGCGAGCGACCCGAGCACCCAGACGACGGAGGCGAATACGCTGCCCCAGCTGATCCACCGCCATTGCGCCTGCTCCCGGCTTGGTCCGTAGCGGTAGACCAGCGCCAGGAACAGCGTGATGGCAACGAGCAACACCGGCCAGCGCGCAATGCGCAGCAGCAGGTCGGTGACGCTGCCAAGCCCGACAAAGTTCAGCACGATCGGCAGGACGACGACGAAGGCCATCGCGACGACGACGAACAGCAACGCACCGATCGTGAATGCCAGGGTCAACAGCGTGCGCTTGACGTAGCCGCGCTTCTCCGTCTCCCCGTAGACCTTGTTCAGGCTGTCGAAGAGCGCCTTCATGGCCTGATTGGAAGTCCAGAGTGATATGAGGAGACCGGTCACCAGCCCGATGCTCAGTGCGCCGCTGCTCGTAGTGGTGAGCCGTTGTAGCTGATCGTGCAGCACGTCCATGCCGCCGCCCGGGATCATGCCGGCGAGCGCATCCACGTCCTTGGTGACGGTCGCGGGATCGAGGACCAGGCCCGCAAGCGAGACCAGCGCGGCGAGCCCCGGAAAAATCGAGAGCAGGGCGTAGAAGGTGATGCCGGCCGCTTCGGTCATCAGCCTGTTTTCGTTCACCTCGTTGACGACGCGCTTGAGGATCGACCACCAGCCGCGGGCCGGGATTTCGGACGGCGCGTGGGCATCGTGCCCCGCCGATCCTCCGCGTCCATGCGGCCGCCTGCCGGGCATTCGGGCAGCAGGCGCGGTGCCGCGGGCGACGCCCACTCGCGGCGGCGTCGCGATGTAGACCAGCGCGGCCGCGAGCAGCGTCGCTATCCCGAAACCGATGCCCTCGCGGTCCTTCGCCGCCATCGCAGCCTCATGCAGTTGCGCTACCGGATAAAGCGCCAGGAATGTGTGCGTTGCGCGGCGTGGCGCGACAGGCCGTCCCGTCGTTCTTCACCAAAGCGCGAGGCGCGCGGTGGCGCCTGGCTGGTCCTTGCGGTAAGCGCGGCGATCCGGTGTTCCGCCGGATTTCCGATGCGAGGGTTCCAGCGTGCCAGAAAAGCAGATCGAACGTGTGCTGCTCACCAACGATGACGGCATCGACGCGCCCGGGCTCGCCGTCCTCGAGGAGGTTGCGGCCACGCTCGCCCGCGAGGTCTGGGTAGTGGCGCCCGAACATGACCAGAGCGGAACGTCGCACTCGATCAGCCTGCACGACCCGCTCCGCATCCGGCCGAAGGGCGAGCGGCGCTTCGCCGTCAGCGGCACGCCCGGGGACTGCGTGGCGATGGGCGTCAGCTACATCATGCGGGACGCGCCGCCCCAGCTCGTACTCTCGGGAGTGAACGCGGGCGCCAATATCGGCATGGAGACGGTGTTCTCCGGCACCGTCGGTGCGGCGATGACCGCCATCATGCTCGGGCTGCCGGCCATTGCACTCAGCCAAGCCTTCCGGGATCGCAGCGCGATCCCTTGGGACACCGCCCGCACACTGGCGCCGGACGTGATCCGGCGCTTGCTCGCGGCCGGCCTCGACGCACAGGCCTGCCTGAACGTGAACTTCCCGGCGATCGAGGCGGGCGCCGCCGGTCCGATCACGATGACACGGCAGGGACAGGGATTGCTGCGGGGAATTGATGTGGTCTCCGGGACCGACCCGCGGATGGTCGGCTATCACTGGCTCCGGCTGATGCGGGGTCCGCGGGTCGACGGACCGGACGCCGACGCCGGCGCGCTGGCCGAGGGTCGGATCTCGGTGACGCCGCTCCGCTTCGAGCGGACGGATGATGCCACCCACGCTCGGATCGCCGCCGCCCTCGGCTGAACCGGCCGGTCAGTCGGCCTCGCCCGGAACCGCACCCATCTTCGAGGCCAGCCGCGGCATCCGCGACTTCTTCGCCGGCGCGAGCCAATGCTGAAGCCGGTCGAGATAGAGGTAGATCACCGGGGTCGTGTAGAGGGTCAGCACCTGGCTCAACAGCAGGCCGCCGACCATCGCGAAGCCGAGCGGCTTGCGCAGCTCCGACCCCGCACCGCTCTCCAGCATCAGCGGCAGGCCGCTCAGCAGCGCCGCCATTGTCGTCATCAGGATCGGACGAAATCGCATCAGACACGCCTGTCGGATCGCCTGCAGCGGCTCGAGCCCTTCCATCCGCTCCGCATGAACGGCGAAGTCGACCATCATGATGCCGTTCTTCTTCACGATGCCGATCAGCAGGATGACGCCGATCATCGCGATCACGGTGAACTGGTAGCCGAAGAGCAGCAGTATCAGCAGCGCGCCGACGCCTGCCGAAGGTAATGTCGAGAGGATGGTCACCGGGAGGATGTAGCTCTCGTAGAGCACGCCGAGGATGATGTAGACGGCGACCAGCGCGGCCGCGATCAGATACGGCTCCGAACTCAGCGAGGCCTGGAAGGCCTGGGCAGTGCCCTGGAAACTCCCCATCACCGTCGGCGGCACACCGAGAGACTCCTGGGCCGCCTGGATCTTCTGCACGGCGTTGCCGAGCGAGGCATTACCCTTGAGGTTGAAGGAGATGGTGACCGACGGGAACTGGCTCTGGTGGTTCACCGCCAGCGGCTGCACCGGCGCCGTCGTCTGGTGCACGAAGGTGGAGACCGGCACGGGCTGTCCGCTGGACGACATCACATAGAGCTTGCGCAACGTGTCGAGCCTCCCGTACTCGCTCGGCAGCGCCTCCAGGATCACGTAGTACGCCTTGTTGCCTGTGAAATACTGCGCGACCTGTGCCTGCCCGAACGCGTCATAGAGGACCGCGTCGATCTGCGCGGGCTGGATCCCGAAGCGCGAGGCTGTATCGCGGTCAATCGTGAGGGTCTCGGTTGTGCCCGAGTTCTGCTGGTCCGACGTAACGGATGTCAGCTCCGGGATCTGCTGGATCTTGGCGAGGATCTTCGGCGCCCATTCGTTGAGCTCGGCGGAATCCGCGTCCTGCAGCGTGTACTGATACTGTGTGCGCGAAAGCCGCCCGCCGACGCTGATGTCCTGCGCGGGCTGCATGAACAGCCGGATGCCGGCCGCCGCCTGGGTGCTCTGGCTCAACCGGTCGATGACCTGCATGACGCCGTCCTTGCGCTCGCCCCAGGGCTTGAGCGTGATGTACATCCGCCCGTCATTGGCTGTCTGCCCGCCGACGCCCGCGCCGATGTTGGAAACAACGGAGGCCACGTCGGGGTCCTTCAGCACGACCTGGTCGATCGCGCTCTGCAGCCCGGACATCTTGGTGAAGGAGACGTCCTGGCCCGCATCGGTGATGCCGATGATGATCCCGGTATCCTGCGTCGGAAAGAAGCCCTTCGGGATTGCAATGAACAGGACGACCGTGGTCGCCACGGTGGCGAAGAAGACGAGCAACGTGACGAACCGGAACCGCAGCGCGACATCGAGGGTGCGCTCGTAGAACCGCAGCATCGCGTCGAACATGCCCTCGACGATTTTGTAGAGCCGGCCATGGCTGTGGCCGCCCGCGCTCAGCAGCCGCGAGCACATCATCGGCGTCAGAGTGAGCGAGACCATCGCGGAGATAAGAATGGTGAGGGACACGACGATGGCGAATTCGCGGAACAACCGCCCGACGATCCCGCCCATCAGCAGCAGCGGAATGAAGACGGCGATCAGCGAAAAGCTGATCGAGATGATAGTGAACCCGATTTCGGCGGCGCCCTTGATCGCCGCCTCCATGGGCTTCATTCCGTCCTCGATGTGGCGGAAGATGTTCTCCAGCATCACGATGGCGTCGTCCACGACGAAGCCGACGGCGATCGTCAGGCCCATCAGCGAGAGGTTGTCGAGGCTGAAGCCGCAGACATACATCGCGCCCAGCGTGCCGAGGAGGGCGACCGGGATCGTGATGCTCGGGATGACGGTTGCCCAGAAATTCCGCAGGAAGACGAAGATCACCCCCACGACGAGGGCGATCGACAGCATCAGCGTGAACTCGACATCGGCAACCGACGCACGGATCGTCAGCGTGCGGTCGGAAACGACATGCAGGTGGATGTCCGGCGGGAAGGTCTGCTCGAGGGCCGGGAGCGCATTCTTCACGCCGTCCGCGGTAGAGATGACGTTGGCGCTCGGCTGCTTGAAGATCAGCAGCAGCACGGCGCGATGGCCGTTCGTCCAGGCTCCCATCTCGCGGTTCTGCGGTCCGTCCACGGCCTCTCCGATGTCGCGGATGCGGATCGGAGCCCCGTTGCGGTAGCCGATGATGACGTCGTTGTACGGCGCGGCCGTCGTGAGCTGATCGTTGGCGTAGACTGTATAGTTGCGGTTCGGTCCGTCGATGCTCCCCTTCGGATTGTCCACTGTGACCGAGGTGAGCGCGGTGCGGACCTGGTCGAGCGTCAGCCCCATCGCGGCGAGTTTCTCGGGATCGACCTGCACGCGGATCGCCGGCGTCTGCTGCCCGCCGACCAGCACCTGCCCGACGCCAGGGAGCTGCGAGATTTGCTGCTCGACGATGTTCTCGGCGTAGGCGTCCACCTCGGTCAGCGGCGCGTGGTCGGAGTCCATCGCGAGGATCATGATCGGGCTGTCTGCCGGATTGATGGCGCGGAAGGTCGGCGGGGTCGGCAGCGCCTTCGGCAGCGAGCCCTGGGCCGCGTTCATCGCCTCCAGCACCAGCGTCTCGGCGTTGCCGATGCTGGTGTTGAGATCGAACTGCAGCGTGATCTGCGTCGAGCCGAGCGTGCTGACCGAAGTCATCTGCGCGAGCCCAGGCAACATCTGGCCGAATTCGGTCTCGAGCGGCGTCGCGACGGTTGCGGCCATCGTTTCCGGGCTCGCGCCCGCGAACTGCGCGCTGACGGTGAGCGTCGGATATTCCACGTTCGGCAGCGGTGCGACCGGCAACAGCGGATACGCCACCAGCCCGACGAGGACGATCGCGGCGGTGAGCAGAGAGGTCGCGATCGGCCGCTGCACGAACGGCGTTGAAATGCTCATCTCGGTGCGCTCCTGGAATCGCTTGGCCGCATCAGGTCGGGGGAACGGGCGGGGCGACGGCGATCTGTGGCGTCGCCGGATCCTTTTCAGGCGACGCCTTGACATGGGTGCCGGGCGCGAGGCGTGCCTGGCCGGTGACCACCACGGTGTCGTTCGGGGAGAGGCCCTGGGTCACGACCGAGAGCCCACCGCCATAGTGACTGACCTGGACGGCCACCGGCTGGACGGTCTGATCGGGCTTTACGACATAGACGAACAGCCCGTTGGGCCCGTGCTCGACGGCGAGGCTCGGGACCGTCAAGGCGCCCTTGCTCACGTCGACCTGGACGCGCGCATCGACGAAGGCGCCGGGCCAGAGCCGGTTGTCGGTGTTGGCGAAGACGGCCTTGAGCTGGATGGTGCCGGTCGAGGTGTCGATGCTGTTGTTCGGCGTGAGCAGGGTTCCGGTCGCGAGCGTCTGCACGCCGTGCTCGGCCGATACGACCACGGGCACCGGGCCGCGGGCCATGGCTGCCTGCACTTGTCCGAGCTCGCTCTCGGGCAGCGTGAAGACGACCGAAATCGGCCGATCCTGCGTGATCGAGAGGATGTTGTTGGCGGCCGAGGCCTGGACGAGATTTCCGACGTCGAGCTGGTAGAGGCTGACGCGGCCGTCGATCGGTGCGCGGATGACGCAGTAGTTCAGGTTGATCTGCGCCATCTCGATGGCAGCCGTGTCCGCCGCGATCGCGCCCTTCAGCTTGTTCACCGTGGCAAGCTGATCGTCCACCTGCTGCACCGGCGCAAAGCTCTGCTTGGCGAGCTGCTGGAAGCGCACGAGGTCGAGCTGCGCGCTCTGCAACTGCGCCTGATCCTCCTCGCGCTGCGCCGTCGCTTGGTCGAACGCAGCCTGGTAGGGCTTGGGATCGACGACGACGAGGATGTCGCCTTTGTGCACCTCCTGCCCTTCCTTGATGGGCACGGAGATCAGGATCCCATTCACCTGTGCGCGGATCTCGACGGAGTTGAACGCCTGCACGGTGCCGAGGCCTTCGAGCTGGATGGGAAAGTCCAACGTCCTGGCCGACGCGATGGTGACGGGAACGGGAGGGGGTGGCGGTGGCGGGTTGGCGGCGCGCACTTGCTCCGCCCCGCCCACGAAATTCCACGCGGCGAACGCGCACGCGGCCACCACCAACACAATCCCGCCGTAACGCAATATACTTCGCATGACCGCCTACCCAGCACCGGCTCGATGCTCGATGCTAACGCGCAGCATGTGGCCTTCTTCGCACCTGCACAAAGCTAGGTTGCCGTGCTTGTGAGGCGAACTTACAGCGCGTTACATGCGCGCGATTTTCCGAAACTCATGAAAATTGCGCCGGTACGAAGCGGACATGACGATGCGGACAGGGGAACGGCACGGGACTTGAATCGCGAATCGAAATCGCCCGATCCGCCCGCTGCTGCGGGACCGCAAGAGAGCGCGGATCGCGAGCCTCCAGAATCGGCCGACTCGCCTGTGGTGGAGCGTATCGAACCGTCGCTCACGCCGCGCGCCGCAGCGGAGCGCCAGGCGCGGCGCGAGCGCGAGGCGGCGGCGTTGCGGGAGAACCTTCGCAAACGCAAGGACCAGGCGCGTTTGCGCCGGACCTGATCGGCCTTCGACTTGTGCCCGGTCGGTTCGAATGGGGCGACCGCGGCGAATGCGCTGCGAAACGGCTACGACCGCGACGCATCCACACCCTAGGCTGTCGCCATCACCCGTGCCGCCTCGCGCCGCCGCTCGCGCCACTCCGCGAAAGCGGCGAGGATCAGGCAGCCGGCGCCGATCACCACGATGTCGAGCCCCGGCGTGTACGGCACCAGCCGAAAGACGGTCGTGGCCGCCCACGATAGGAACAGGCCCAGGCAGAAGACGTCGAGGCTGTGTCGCCCGATCACCGCCGTCGCGCGCAGGACCGCCCCGCCCATCCACGCTGCGTTGCGCGGAACGACGTAGGCGACCAGCCAGGCGAGCGCCCAGGCATGCAGGATCCGCGGCAGTGCCAACGTCTCCTTGCCGACCACCCAGCGCGTCTGGGCGATCGGCGCATCGAAGGGCAGGAAGCCGTACCACGCGAGCCGCAGCACCAGCCCGACCGTCACCACCAGGATCGCGCCCGCCGTCACCCACGGCGCCCACCGGGCCCGGAACGGCAGCGCCTCGCCGGCCAGCAGGGCACGCCGGCCCAACCAGGCGCCGGTGAGGTAGAGCAGTTGCCACGCGAACGGGTTGAAGCCGATCCCCGTCCCGTAGAGGCCCGGTGGCGAGAGGTCGAGCAGATAGGCGGCGGCGTACAGGAACAGGGAGGGCAGCAGCGCCCAGCCGCCCCAGCGCACCTCCAGCCAAGCGAACCCGGGCAGGAGCAGCATGCACCAGACAAAGACCGGCAGGATGCCCATGTCGGCCGGCTGATAGAGCATCAGCAGCACGCCGGGCATGGCCCGGAGCGGATGGGCAATGCCGTAGGCCCAGCCGAGGCGCTCAGCCTCGCCGGGCAGCAAGGCGGCGGTCGCAACCGCGATCATGAGGCCGAACAGGACGAAGATCAGGATCTGTCTGAGGTACAACCTTCTGGTTCTCGCAACGAGATCCGTAGCACCCGCCCGCCACCCGCCGCCTGCCGCCTTGCGCGCGAACACGCTGCCGAGCGTAAAGCCGGACAGGAAAACGAACTGCTCGGAGCTGTCCGACAACCCCCAGGAGGCGTGGATCATCCAGCCGCCGATGAACGAGCCGGTGGCGTGACTGGCGAAGATGGTGAGCTGCAGCCAGCCGCGGACGATGTCGAGCCGCGTGTCGCGTGGGGGCCGCGGCGGAATCACGTTCCCACCCCCGGTATTTGCCGCCGGCGTAACGCTGCGTTAGACCCCGCCGCCATGTCCGTGATGTCCGACCGCTGGATCCGCCGTATGGCGACCGAACACGGCATGATCGAGCCGTTCGTGGAGTCCCAGAAGCGCCAAGGCGTAATCAGCTTCGGCCTCTCCAGCTACGGCTACGACGCCCGCGTCGCGGACGAGTTCAAGATCTTCACCAATGTGGACAACGCGCTCGTCGACCCCAAGGACTTCAGCTCGGCGGGCTTCGTCGATCGGCAAGGTCAAACCTGCATCATCCCGCCAAACAGCTTCGCGCTCGCTCGAACCGTCGAGTACTTCCGCATCCCGCGCGACGTGCTGGTGATTTGCCTGGGCAAATCCACCTACGCGCGCTGCGGAATCATCGTCAACGTGACGCCGCTCGAGCCCGAATGGGAGGGACAGGTCACCATCGAGATCAGCAACACCACCCCGCTCCCCGCCAAGATCTACGCCTTCGAGGGCATCTGCCAGTTTCTGTTCCTCGGCGGCGACGAGCCCTGCGAGACCAGCTACGCGGAGCGGTCGGGGAAATACATGCACCAGCGTGGTGTAGCACTTCCCCGGCTCGGTTGAGGTCCGGTAAGAAGTTTCATGGACAAGATACGGATTCGCGGCGGCCGACCCCTTTCCGGCGAGATCGCCATCAGCGGCGCCAAAAACGCGGGCCTGCCGCTGATGGCGGCCGGGATGCTCACGGACGAACGTCTCGTGCTCACCAATGTGCCACAGCTCGACGATATCGCGACGATGTCGATCCTGCTGGAGCAGCACGGCATTCGCGTCGAGCGCGTGAGCAATGACGGCCGGGCGCTGTCGATCGGCGGTGGGATCACCAACACCGAGGCGCCATACGACATCGTGCGCAAGATGCGCGCCTCTGTTCTCGTGCTCGGCCCACTGGTGGCCCGCGTGGGCGAGGCGCGCGTCTCGATGCCCGGCGGCTGCTCGATCGGGACGCGTCCGGTCGACCTGCATCTGAAGGGGCTGGAGACGCTGGGTGCGACCGTGGCACTCGACGGTGGCTATATCCACGCGAGTGCGCCGAAGGGGCTCAGGGGTGCGACCATCGTGCTACCCTTCGCCTCAGTCGGCGCCACCGAGAACCTGCTGATGGCGGCCAGCCTCGCTGACGGCGAGACGGTGATCGCCAACGCCGCGCGCGAGCCGGAGATCTGCGACCTCGCACGCTGTCTCGTCGCCATGGGCGCGCGGATCGACGGCATCGACACCGACCGCCTCACCGTCGAGGGCGTGCGCGCACTGCATGGCGCACGGCACGATATCATCCCCGATCGCATAGAGACCGGCACCTATGCCTGCGCCGCCGCGATCACCGGCGGCAGCGTGCGGCTGCGGGGTGCGCGGATCGAGCATCTCGGCGCCGTCGTGCGGATGCTGCACGACGCCGGCGTGGAACTGGTGCAGGAAGCGGATGCGCTCGGCGTGCATCGGCTGAACGGCCTGCACGGCGTGGACGTGATGACAGAGCCCTATCCCGGGTTCCCGACCGACATGCAGGCGCAGGTGATGGCGCTGATGTCGGTGGCTGAAGGCGCGGCGATGGTGACCGAGACGATCTTCGAGAACCGCTTCATGCATGTCCCCGAACTGAACCGGATGGGCGCGCGCATCAACGTACACGGCGCGTCGGCGATCGTGCGTGGGGTTCCGGCGCTTTCCGGCGCGCCGGTCATGGCGACCGACCTTCGTGCATCGGTGTCGCTGATCCTGGCGGGGCTGGCTGCCAGTGGCGAGACGGTGGTGAACCGCGTGTATCATCTCGACCGCGGGTACGAGGCGGTCGAGCAGAAGCTCGCGGGGTGCGGCGCAGAAATCGAGCGCGTGGTGGGATAATCGTCCAGCCTCCGTCGTTACCACCGGTGTGACTGCTCGACCGGGCCAGTCAGCCATCCGGTGGTCCGGCGATGTCCCGTCCCGGTCGTGATCCGGCTGCCGATTGTCTCGCTCGCCGAAACCTGTAAGCGTCAGCCGGCGAACTCACAGCGGATGGCGGAGCGATCAGCGTGGCGCATGTGTGCGGAGATCACGCCACCAGCGGAATAGAGGCGCGAGGCACGCTGGCCGGATCACCGCCACGTGACCGCCCCCCTGATGCGACCGCTCCGTTCCGGCTCGGTTTGCGCAATGGCCTTCTCGCCTCGGGCCTGATCATCGGCACCGCCGTTCTCTTGAACCGTGAGGACTTCGCCGCCGCCGGTCGGGTCGTCAGGGATCTGCCCGCGGCGCTCGCGATATCGGCTCTGGTGCACGTCCCGCAGATTGTGTTCACGGGCTTGGCGTGGCGCGCTCTTGTTCCGCCCGCGCGACCCTCGGTGGCGAGCATGGCGCTCTTGCGCTGGACGCGCGAGGTGGCGAACTCGCTGCTTCCTGCCGGCGCGCTGATCGGGCAGGCAGCGGCGGCGCGATTGCTCGCCCGCCGCGGCGTAACCGGAGATGTCGCGGGCGCCACCGCGACGGTTGATCTGACCGTGGAGGCGATATCGCAGCTGCTCTTCACGGTGACGGGCCTCGGCCTCCTTATCGCCCACGACGGCTGGTCCGTTCCGGCCGTCGCGGTGGGCCTCGTCGCGATCGTCGGCGCGGCGGCCATGATTCTCCTGCAACGTAATCTGCCGCTGCGGCAGATCGAGGCGGGGATGGCGCGGTTGTCGCGTCGTTTCCCCGCGATCCGGCCGCGCTGGATCCACGATTTTCAGGACAAGGTGATTCGCATTCATGCGCGGCGACCCGCGCTCGCACGCGCGCTGATCTATCACAGCGTCGCTTGGACACTCGGCGCCGTCGAGATCGAGGGCGTTCTCGCCCTGCTCGGTCACCCGGTCTCCTTCGGAAATGCACTGATTATCGAAAGCGTCGCGCAAGCGCTCCGCAACGCCGGGTTCTTCCTCCCGGGGGCTATCGGAGTGCAAGAAGTTGCGATCGTTGCAGCTGCCGCGTTGGTCGGTGTGCCGCCCACGTCGGCTCTCGCAACCGCACTCGTGCGGCGCACGCGCGAGATCGTATTCGGTGTGGCCGGACTCGCCGTGTGGCGTCGGCTCGAGTCATCCCGACGGCCGGAAGGCACGGTCGCCTGATGCGCCTTTGCAATGAGGTGTCGAGCTGTGGTTAGTTTAGCAGGCCGGATCGGCGACCTGGTGCGTCTGATCCCGCGCGGCGGCCCGGCCATCTGCAACGTTGCCGTGACGAATGTCTGCAATGCCAAATGCGACTTCTGCAACTTCGCGCACGATAAAGGCTTCGTCACGAACCGCACGTTTCTCGATGCCGACCGGTTCGAAGCGGCGCTGGACGTGCTGAAGGACCGCGCGCTGGTGCGGTTCATCACGTTCATGGGCGGTGAGCCGCTGCTCCATCCGCGTTTGATCGAGATGGTGCGCCTCGCGACCGCCGCCGGAATACAGCCGACGCTCGTTACGAACGGCTGGTTGTTGCCGCCCAAGGTCGACCAGCTCGCCGATGCCGGGGTCACCGCGGTGTTCATCTCTATCGATTCGCCGGACCAATCGGTCCACGAACGCAATCGAGGCCTGCGGGGGAGCTTTGCCCGCATCGACGATGCAATCGGACGCATGTCCGCCCGCGGGATGACTGCGATCGCGTCCGTGGCGATCACGAGGCTGGTGGGCGACTACGCGGCGCTCGCCGAGACTCTCAAACGGTTCGGGTTTGCCGCCGTGACGTTCTCGTATCCGCGCAAGGCCGCGCTTGGCTCGTCATCCCTCGTTTATTCCGAGACCAGCCCGCTCGTGGACCTCGATACGGAGGAGATGCTGGCCGCCTTCGAGGCGGTCGATGCGACCCGCGATCTGTTCCCGGTGCACAATCCGCGTGCATCCGTTGCTGATATGAAAAGCCGACTGCGCGGCGCGCCGGAAAAGTTCACGTGCCTAGCGGGTTACAAATACTTCTACATGGATTGGAATTACGAGCTCTGGCGTTGCGAGGACTGGCGAAACTCGATGGGACCGGTGTTCGCGTTCGAGCCGAGCCAGATGGTGCGCGACGGCTGCCAAGCGTGCATGACTGACTGTTACCGGGACGCGAGCGTCATGCTCCAGTTCTCCGTCGCCTTGGGAGACACGTTCGCGCGCTTGTCCGAAGCGCGGCTGGGCGCGGCATTCACGGCAATCTCGGAGCGCCGCAACGTGGAATCGCTACGCGCGATCGTTGATTACGGCGGCCGGCTCTCCCGCTTCGCGGGTTTTGCTCGCGGCGAACATTCAGAAGGCCGACCGGACGCAGATCGGTCCAACGGCTAGAGCACGATGTCGGAACGGACGTCGTGAATACGACCCGCACGCGTTCTCGCGCATGACGCCGCGCCTCTCCGCGCGATGCGCGGAGAGGGTGCCGTGAGCGGACGAGGCCCGGCGACGGCGCGGCGGCGCGCGCTCATTCCAGGAGCGGGTGGGCCAGGAGCGGGTGGGCCAGAAGCGGGTGGGCCAGGAGCGGCTGGGCCAGGAGCGGCTGTCCCCAGCGGGTGAGATAGAAGCGGAACGGGCGATCGCGGGTCCCGGTGAACGGCGGCGGGTCCGAGGGCGGCGGCGGCAGGCCGGCGGCGGTGGCGGCCTTCTCGGCTTCGACCATCCGGGCGTGGGCGGCCCAGTCGATGGTGACGACATCGGCCTGCGAGGGCAG
>DATAPS010000441.1:0-27476 GCA_036265085.1 Acetobacteraceae bacterium
CGTCCACGACATCGGCAATTACGGCGAGGTCTACGACGCGACGTTCGGACCGGGCGGCCTCGGCCTGCCGCGTGGCATGAACAACCTGTTCTCGAACGGCGGATTGCAGACGCTCGCGACGTGGCATTGAGGGCGGAGCACTGACCGCATGATCCGGCGGCCGTCACGGCGCGCCCGCGCAGCACAATGGGTGCTGTTGCTGGGCGTCGTGTCGGCCGCCGTTGTGCTCGCAAATCTCGCGGGCGGGAATCTCGCGCGGCGCCATCTCGATTTCGGGTTCGGCTTTCTCGCCGATCACGCGAATTTCGACATTCCGTTCCGCCTGATCCCGTGGGAGGTCGGCGACACCTACGGCCGCGCCCTTCTCGTCTGCACGCTGAACACACTGCTCGTGTCGGTCATGGGCATCGTCACGGCGACGCTGCTCGGGCTACTGGTCGGCGTGATGCGGCTGTCCGAGAACTGGCTGGTCCGCAACATCGCGCTCTGGTTCATCGAAGCGGTGCGGAACACGCCGCAGCTCGTGCAGATCATTTTCTGGTACGTCGCGGTGCTGCAGACGCTGCCCGCTCCGCGGCAGAGCATCCATCTGCCATTCGGGATGCTGCTCAACATCCGGGGGCTCTACGTGCCCGCGCTGGTGGACGGGACCGTTCAGTTTCCGGCACTCCACGGGTTCAACATCGCGGGCGGCACACAGATCGTTCCCGAATTGGTCGCGGTCTGGGCCGGGTTGTCGATCTATGCGTCGGCGTTCATTGCGGAGATCGTGCGCGCCGCGATCCTCTCGGTGCATCGCGGCCAACGCGAAGCAGCGCTCAGCCTCGGCCTCAAGCCGGGTCAAGTGATGCGCAAGGTGGTGCTGCCGCAAGCGCTGCGCGTGATGGTGCCGCCGCTGACGAGCCAGTATCTCAATCTGATCAAGAGCAGCTCGCTCGGCGCGGCGGTCGCCTATCCCGAGTTGTTCCAGATTTTCGCGGGAACCGTGTTGAATCAATCCGGCCGCGAGCTCGAGACGATCATGCTGCTGATGGCGGTGTTTCTCTCGATCAATCTCGCTGCGTCGGCATTCATGAACTGGTACAACCACCGCGTCGCGCTGGTGCAGCGGTGAGCGATCGCGCGCTGCCTGCTCCGTCTTCGCTCGGCGGCGAGGGGACGGTGCGTCTCGATCGTGCCGACTCTCCCTCGCCCCAGCCTTCTCCCCGCACGCGCGGAGAAGGCGCGGGTTTCGGTTGGCTTCGCAAAAATCTGTTCAGTTCGTGGTTCAACACCGCGCTCACGCTCGTTGTCGTCGCGCTTGCAGCGGTCGTCGTCCCGCCCTTCGTCCGTTGGGCGATTACCAACGCGACGATTTCCGGCGCCAGCCGCGCGGCGTGCGGACCTGACGGGGCATGCTGGACCTTCATCCGCACGCGTCTGCCGCTGTTTTTCTTCGGTCATTATCCACCGGATCAGCGTTGGCGCGTCTATCTCACCGGGATACTGTTGGTGGTCTTTGCGACTCCGGTGATGCGTGAGCATGTCCGCCGCCGCTTCGCTTATGTCCTGGCGCTTCTGGTCGCCTTCCCGATGCTCGCGGCCCTGCTGCTCGTCGGCGGCGTCGGGGGCCTCCCGTACGTCGATACGAACGCCTGGGGCGGGCTGATGCTGAACGTGATCGTCTCGTTCGTGACGGTCGCAGGATCGCTGCCGCTGGGCATCCTGCTCGCGTTCGGGCGCCGGTCGACGTTACCGGTCGTGCGTACACTCTGCATCGGTTTCATCGAACTTTGGCGGGGCGTGCCGTTGCTGACGGTGCTGTTCATGTCGGCGGTAATGGTGCCGCTATTCCTGCCGCAAGGTGTCAGCATCGATCGGCTGTTGCGTGCCATGGCGGCGCTCGTGCTGTTCAACGCTGCGTACATGGCGGAGGTGGTGCGGGGCGGCCTGCAAGGTGTTCCGTCCGGACAGGAAGAGGCCGCCGCGTCGCTCGGGCTGGGCTGGGCGCACACGCAAGCCTTCGTGGTGCTGCCGCAGGCCTTGCGCATCGTCGTGCCCGGGATCGTCAACACCGTTGTCGACCTGTTCAAGGACACCACACTCTTGACTCTCATCGGTCTGTTCGATCTGCTTGGCGCGGTCGAGCAGGCGTCGAAGGACCCCGCCTGGCTCGGTTTCGCAACGGAAGGCTACGTGTTCTCGGCCACCATGTTCTTCGTCTGCTGCTTCGCGATGTCGGCCTATGGACGGAGCTTCGAGCGGCGGCTCACCCGCGGGCGCTGACCCCTCCGCGGGGGGCGGCCCAGCTTGGCTCACGAAGGCGTGATTACCCGAATCGCAGCTTATATTCCACATTAATTAGATGAGCTAACCGCGTCAGAAACCATGCTTTCATACGCCAGATTGATGCCAGGTCCCGGATTTAAGCTGAGCCGATCCGGGCTCTTCTATGCCCAACGGATCGTCGTGCAGCGCGGCCTCCGCCATGCAGTATCGCATGCGATCGCGGCGTGCATCCGAGCGTGCGGGCAGGGTACCTGGAAAGCACCGCTAACCGTCCAGTCAGCGGAGATTGTCGAGCGCATCCGCAGCCAAGGCCTATCTATGCTGCCCGGCCTGTGCAGCGACGCTGAACTCGGCGAGATCGTCGCGTACTTCCGCAACGCGCCTGTCATTTTGTCGGACGGCAGTCTCGTCAGTCTCGACACCGTTCCTACCGGAACGACAATCGTGCCGTATCGGATGAGCACCGTCCTCGCATGCCCCGGCCTCTTGGCGTTGGTGAATCACCCGACCGTATTGAGTGTCGCCGCCGGATACCTCGGGTGCATGCCGACGCTCTCAAGCCTCGGCGTGCGTTGGTCGCTGCCCGGCGTTGAGTCCACGTCGCCCGTGCAGCGTTTTCATCGCGACCCGGACGACTGGCGCTTCCTGAAGACGTTTATCTACCTGACGGACGTCGACGATGGTTCCGGCCCGCATGTCTACGTGAGGGGATCGCACAGGAGATCCGGCCGGATTCGCGCTCGCCCATATGATCGTGCGTCTATCGCGCGCGACTATGGCGAAGACAGCATCGACGAGGTGCTGGGTTCGCGGGGCACCGCGTTCATGGCGGACACGTTCGGGATCCATGCCGGCCCGGTGCCGAAGAGTCGGCCTCGCCTGTTGCTGCAAGCGCAGTATTCACTGCTGCCGGTCTACGCATTCGAATATTCGCCGATTGAGTGGGACGCGCCGGACGATCTCGATCCGTACGTCAATCGTCTACTAATCCGTAAGCGCCGGAGTCACCCGCAGGCGGCGAGTTCGGAACCGGCTCGAGCGGAGGCGCCGGCGGCTTACCTCAAGTAGCGGTCGAACCACGCTACCGTCCGCGCATTCGCATCAGCCGCGTGCTTCGGATCGCGGAGCACGTGACCCTCGCCGGGATAGATGTACAGTTCGGACGGCACGTCGAGCTGTGTAAGCGCGGTCCAGAACTCCTGTGACTGGCCGGGCGGGCATTCGATGTCGTCCGCGCCGACCAGGATTAGCGTCGGCGTGCGCGCCGCCTTCGCGAAGCCGATCGGCGTCGAGCGGTTGTAGATTGCCGGATCGTCGTACAACGTCGCGCCAAAATACGGGATCAGCCAATCGCCGATGCGGTTCGTCCCATAATACGACTGCCAGTCGCTGATGCCCGCGCGCGCGACGGCCGCCTTGAAGCGGGTGGTCTGCGTTACCGACCACATCGTCATGAAGCCGCCGTAGCTCGTGCCGGTAACCCCGAGCCGCGCGCGGTCGATATCCGGGCGGCTGCGAAGGACTTCATCGATGCCGGCGAGGATGTCGCGCAGATCGCCGTAGCCGAAATCGCGCACGTTGGCCTGCGTGAATGCCTCGCCCTGGCCATAGCTGCCGCGCGGGTTCGGCTGGAACAGCGCATACCCCGCCTCCAGCAGCGCGCGCGTCGAGCTTGGTCCATAGAACGCCGGTCCATAGGCCCATGCGGGCCCGCCGTGCGGGATCGTGATCAGCGGCATCGGCGTGCTGTGCGCGTTGTGCGGCAGCAGCAACCAGCCCTCCATGTCGAATCCGTCATTGCGCCAATGGACATCCACCGCGTCCGCGGCGCTTTCGGTCGCCGCATTCACGTGCGTGATCTTCCGCCAGTTTCCTATCGGTCCCGCGACGATCTCGTCGGCTTCGGTGAATGTTTCAGCGATCGCCGCGGTCACGCCGGACCGGCACGCCTGCGCCACGATGCCGTCGCTCGCGAATAGCGTCGTCGCGCCGTGCCATAGAAGTTCCGGTGGGGCACCATTCGGATCGACGCGCGCGATCCCGTTTTCGCCGCCGATCTGCAAGCCGGCGAGCAGGCTGTTCGATCCGCAGATCCAGTTCAGCGACGCCACGGTGGCCTTCAGCCCGGGCGTGAGATTGGCGGGCTCGCCCCCGGAGAGCGGAAGCAGATAGGCGTCGCCGCCCGGTGCGGCGAAATCGCTCATCAACCCGCGAATGAACGCGACCGACCGACCGTCCGGCGAGGCGCGGGGGCGCGCGAGTTGCTCCTGCGGCGTGCGCGGCGCGTAGAGCACGCGCGCGGCGCCGTCACGACCCTCGAATGCGAAGAGCTTGGCCGTCCACCAGTGTGCGTCCCCGTCGCCCGGCGCCGCGGTGCCGATGAACCCGCTGCCGTCGGGCAGCCAATCGTATTCATAAACGAACAGGCCGGGAGGCGAGGCGAATCGCAGGTGATCGCCCTCGACGACCGCGATCCGCTGCTCGCGCACGTCCCCGCCGATTTGGCCGCGAAGGGGGGCGCCCGCCTGGGTCGCACCGGCCTCCTTGTTCGCGTTCGCGACGACCAGCGCCGCCAACCGTCCATCGCGCCCGTAGCGGAGGGTGATCACAGTGCCGTCGAAGGCGGCGACGGGCGTGAGGTCGTCGCCCTTCGCATCGACGGTGTAGATCGTCCGCGCGAAGCTGCCGGGCTGCCGCACGGTGAACGCCACATGGCTTCCGTCCGGCGACCAAGCCGGTGCACCGGGCTGGCATTGCGGATGATCGCCGCAGGGCAGCTTGACGTCCGTCGCGGTCCCCGTCTCGGTGTCGCGCAGGATCAGATGGGGCCGCCCCTCCCCGCCCGCGGGCGGAACGTCGGCTTCGAGCAGAGCGACGTGCAGGGCGTCCGGCGAGATCGCCAGCGCGCCGAAAGCATGGTTCGGCGCCGGCGCTGCGCGAGCGGCCGGCGTCCCGCCGACCAGGGCGGCCGCACAGCCAAGCGCGAACACCAAACGGCGGAGCGTCATCGAGATCATCCGCCTCCGCCGCGGCGTGCGCGCGGCGCGCGGCCCGGCCAGTCAACGATGTGGTGTTCGAGCGGGCCGGCGTGCCGTTCGCTCACGATGCGCCCGCGCACCGAAATCCCCGCCTCGTGCACCGTCTGTGGATCGCCCGACACCAACGGGTGCCACCAAGCCAGATCACGGCCCTCGGCGAGGCGGCGATACGCGCAGGACGGCGGCAGCCAGTCGATCCGGCGCACCTCGGCGGGCGTCAGCGTAACGCAATCCGGCACGTAGTGCTGCCGTTGCGCGTATCGCGTGCAGCGGCAGGTTTCGCCGTCGAGAAGCCGGCACGCGACGTTGGTGAAGGAGAGGCTGTTGTCGTCCTCGTGACGCAGCTTGTGCAAGCAGCACCGCCCGCAACCGTCGCAGAGCGATTCCCACTCGGTCGCGGACATGTCCTCGAGCGATTTCGTCTTCCAGAACGGGGCGGCGGGAGGCATCGGCTGATAGTGGGCCCGGTGTTCCGTCGCGGCTAGAGTCCGCATGGCAGACGGCGCATCGCGGCGTTAATCTGCGCCTATGCCTGTCTCTCTGGCGCCCGACTGTCCCGCCCCGAGTCTGCCCGAGCGCAGCGCGGCGGTGCGCCGGTGCACGGGGCGGTTCTGCCTACAGCTCGGCTGGGCGCCGGTGCACGAGGTCCCGTTGCCGAACGGCCGCCGCGCGGACATCCTCGCGCTGATGCCCGACGGTGCCCTCGCCTGCATCGAGATCAAGTCGGGGGAGCGGGACTTCCTCACCGACGGCAAGTGGCAGGAATATCGCGAGTTCTGTGACCAGCTGTTCTTCGCGGTCGATCTCGATTTTCCGCAAAACCTGCTGCCGGAGGACACGGGGCTGATCGTCGCCGCGCCGCCGGTGGCGGACCTGCTGCGTCCCGCGCCCCTGCACCGGCTGGCTCCGGCGCGGCGCCGCCTCATGCTCCAGCGGATCGCATGGCTCGCTACCAGCCGGCTCGCGGCACACGAGGATCCCGCCGGCGCCGCGACGGTTCGGGCTTTGCTGCGGGCCGAGTAAGGCTCAGTCCTCGGCCGCTTCCGCCAGCCGCTCGGCGACGACCACGCGACCGCCCCAGGTCTGCACCAGGTCCGCTCCCGCGATGTCCGCCTGCGTGTTCCCGCCCACGAGCACGTCCGGACGCAGCGCTTGCAGCAGGTCCTCCGGACTGTCGTCGTTGTAGACCACGACGAGATCGACTGCCGCCACATGCGCGAGCGCGTCCGCCCGAACCCGCGCTGGTGTCCGGGGTGGTGTCGCCTCCGCGCGTTCGCGGGCGGACAGCGTGTCGCCGCAGAGTCCCACGACGAGCCGATCGCATGCGGCCCGCGCCTGTTCGAGCATATGCAGATGGCCGGGCCGCAGCGGATCGAAGCAGCCGCGCACGAACCCAGTGCGCAGGCCGGTGCGGCGCCAGCGTTCGGTGCGTTCGGCGGCGACGTCGCGCCCGACGATCTTCCGTTGCGCGCCACCCTGCGGCGAGATCGCCGACAGAAGATCGCCCTCGCGGGCGACGGCGATCCCGACCTTCCCGACCACCACGCCGGCGGCGATGTTGGCGAGCTGGGCGGCGAGCGGGAGGTCCGCGCCGCTCGCGAGCGCCGCGCCGAAGGTGGCGACCGCGGTGTCGCCGGCGCCGGAGACATCGAACACCTCGGCCGCCTCAGCGCGGAAATGCCAAGCTCCGTCCTCGCTCACCAGCGTCATCCCATGCTCTGCACGGGTGACCACCACTGCGCCGAAACCATGGCGCTGCCGCAGTTCCTCGGCCGCCGCCTCGACTCCTGTGTCGGTGCTCACATCTGTCCCGGTCGCGCGGGCCAGATCGCGACGGCTGGGCATCACCACGTCCGCGCCAGCGTAGCGGCCGAAATCGGTGCCGCGCAGATCGACGACGACCGGGCGTCCGACCTGCTGCGCCGCCTCGATGAGCTGCGCGGGCAAATCGCCCGCGAGCACGCCCTTTCGGTAGTCAGACAGGATGGTGATCGAGGTCGCCGCCATTGTATCGCGCGCGATTCGGAGCAGGCGGTCGGCAAGGCGTGGATGGATTGGCCCGGTTTGCTCGCGGTCGGCGCGCAGCATCTGCTGGCCGTGCGCGACGAAGCGCGTCTTCTGCGTCGTCACCCGCCCGCCCTGGACGAGCAGCCACGGTTCGACGCCGGGTTGTCCGCCGACGAGCCCTGTCAGGTCGGAGCCCGCCTGATCGTCGCCGACGACGGAGACGAAGGCAACCGCGGCGCCGAGCGCGACGAGGTTGCGCACGACGTTGCCCGCACCACCCGGCAACGAGAGCTCGCGATTGACGCAGAGCACGGGGACCGGCGCCTCGCGGCTGACCCGCTCGACGTCGCCGTAAATGTATCGGTCGACCATCGCGTCGCCGATCACCAGGGCATTCGCCCGCCCCAGCCGCCGGATCGCGTCGGCGAGCCTGTCCTCTGCGAGTGTACTTGGATCAGGCGCGCCGGCGGACGGCGCACCGTTCTGTGCAGTCATCGGACCCGCGTAGCGCCGAGCCTGCGCTCTGGCAAGCGCGGGCGTTTACTTCCGCTTGGATGTCACACCTGAAGAAAGCCGAGCGTCTCGCGCTCGAGCACGGCGCAGGTGAGCCGTCCGCCGAGCACTGCGCCCGTGTCGATGCCGATGCGATTGAAGCGCACCGTCGGATCCGCGGCCGGGGTGTGGCCGTGAACGACCACCGCCGGGAGCGGCCCGTCCCAGGAGAGGAACGGCTCGCGAATCCAGATCAGATCGTGGCGCGTCTGGCGCTCCAGGAGCACGTCGGGGCGCAGGCCGGCATGGACGAAGAGGTAGCCACCCGCGCGGTGCATCAGCGACAGGCCGCGGAGGAAGCCGAGATGGGTCGGCGGAACCGCGCGCCACCACTGCTCCGGCGGCGTGTCCGGGGGCACCTCCCACGATGCAAGGGACTCGTCCCCGCCGTTGGCGATCCAGTGCTCGGCCGCCTCGGCATCGCCGCTCGCGACCGCGATCAGCATCATGTCTTCGTGGTTGCCCAGGAGATTGACCACTGTAGGCGCCGGTTCGTCCGGCCAGGGCTGCAGCACGAATTCGACAACTCCCGCGCTGTCGGGCCCGCGATCGATCAAATCGCCGAGATGCACCACGGTCGCTGTGGCGATGGGGCGCGCCGCCAGATCGGCGCGGACCAATCGATGCATTTCCGCAAGGCGGTCGGCGCATCCATGAACGTCACCGATCGCGTAGATCCGCTGGCCGGGCGGCAGGGTCGCGGGCGCTAACGAAAGCGAAATCATTGCAATCGACACTACGAAGACGGTCCGCCGATGACGAGGGCGCATCGAGCGGTTTGTTCGTGAGAAAATGCATGGAACCCGGGCGATGAACGTGCCCTCAGCCGCGTTCGGCACCGGAGGAGCGCTGCTCGACGCGCTCCACCGGCTCGGCCGCGACCCCGCAGGCCGCATCGCGGTGGTCGTGCGACTGTCAGCGATGACGCCGCCCGCGCCGCGAGCCTGCCACCGCCGCGTGATCCGCGCGATTCTGCAGGACAGCGCCCAGCGGCACGACGGGCAGATCTTCGCCACCGGGAACGGCGACCTCGTGTTGCTGTGCCGCGCGACCGCCGCCGAAGCTCCGGCTGAAAAATGCCCACCCGGAGCCACGACCTGCGTCGCATGTCCTGACCTGCTCATGCGCCTGCTCGCCGCGGAGGAGCCGGATGCCGAGCGGCTCGTCTCGGTCTGGCCGCTCGCGGAGGCAGCCGCACGCTTGCCACGCTATGCGGCCGCTGTCGCTGCGGAGCCGGCAGGCGTTGCTGCGGACGAAACGGCGAGGGAGGCGACGCTTGCGATCGAGGCGCTCGAGCGGGCCGCGGCGGACGGCGACCTGCCGCGGCTCATCCGCCGACAAACCGGAATCGCCCTGCACGCCGGCACGCCGCGGGCCGGCGGCCGTATCGCCGGGCGCGCGATGCAGCCAATCTATCGCGAGGTCAGCTTCGCGCTGTCCGCGTTGCGCGCGCAGATCCGGATTTCCCTGGACGCGGACACCGACCCGTTCCTCTTCCGCCACCTCGCCACGCAACTCGACGCCAGGATGCTCGCGCTCCTGTCGGGTGCGTTCGGCAGCGGCGGCGCGTTCGACCTCGGGGTCGCGTTCCGGGCGCCCACGCATCTGAACCTCACGCCGGACGCGGTGCACTCTCCCGCGTTCGTCCGCATCAGCCGGGCGTGCCACGATGCGGGGACGCATCTCGGCATCGAGATGTCGCTGGTCGACGCCTGCGCAGACCCTGACCGCTTCGCTGCGGCTGTGCAGGCCGCACGCTCGGCCGGGGCGGCAGTGGTGCTCGAAGGCGTGCGCTACGCCTCTCTGCTGATGAGCCGCCCCGGCACGCTCGGGGCGGACATGCTGAAGCTGGACTGGTCGGCCCAGCTCACCGAGCTTTCCGCACGCGATGCGGTCGATCTGCGCACAGCGCTTGGCGGGATCGGCGTGCACCGCATTGTCTTGCAAAAGGCGGATTCGGAAGCGGCGCTGCTGTGGGGCATGGCGCACGGGATTCGCCGCTTTCAGGGTCGACATGTCGAGGCGATGCTGGCCGCCGGCCGGATCATGACGTGCGCTCATGCGGCGGGGTGCACATTCCGCCAATGCGCCGACCGCGCGGGCGCGACGGACGCGGCGGCACGGGCCGGCTGCCGCAACCTGCCGCTGCTCGACGCGGCCGTGGCGCCCGCACCCGTTCCGGCCACGCGGTGGACCGCCGCACCGATCCTTCAGAGGGAGCGCGCGGCGTGAGCGGGCTCACGCCATACCTGTTCCACGACGCCGCGCCGCCGCGCGATCTGCCGTCACTCGCGTTCGGCGATGCCGACGAACTGGCCCGGCTCACCCGCGACTGCGCCGCCAGCGGCGTGGGCCGGCGCGTGCTATGGGTGCGCGTGTCCCAGCTGCCGTCGGTGGTTTCCCGCCCGCACCGGCGGGCTCAGCTCCGAGCCGCGCTCGACCCGCTTGTCGCCGCGGATCGCGGGCGGCTGTTCGTGATGCCCAACGGCGATTTCGCGGTTGCGTGGCGAGGCGAAGCGGTGCGGGCTTTGGAGACCGTGAGCGCGAGGGCCGCCCAGCTCCTCGCCGGCGCCGCGGATAGCGAGGATGTCGCAGGCTTCTTCCGATTGTTGGAGCTCCCCGACGAAGCCGCGGCGGTGGTGGACGCGATCGCAGAGAGCAGCTTCGCGCCGGATGAGAGCCCGCAAGACGCGGGGCCGCCGCGCCTGCCGGTCGACACGGCCGCGCTGGCCGGGTTCGAGCAGGCGCTGATCCGCGTCGACGTGTCCGGCTTCACTCGGCGGAGGCCGATCCTCACGCGGCTGGGTGATGGCAGCTTCGAGCCGCGCTGGGAGAAGCGCTACATCTCGGTCACCGACCTGATGGCGGCGCTCGCCCCCGACCGAGCCGCAGATGCCAACACGTGGCTGTTCCGGCGCATGACGCGGACCCTCGATCTGCGGATGCTGACGATGCTCGCGACCACGCGGGAGCTTCATCACGCGGGCCCGTTCAGCCTCGACATCAATATCGCAAGCATCCTGTCGGCCGAGTTCCTCCGCTTCGACGCCGCGCTGCCGCCGGGGCTGCGGGGCCACGTGATCCTCGAGATCTCCCCTGCCGACATGCTTGCCGATCCGGTAGACGCGCTGTTCGCCCGCACCTTTGTCCATGCGCGCGGCTATCGGCTCCTGCTTCGCGGCCTCACCGCAGGATTGCTGCCGGTGTTCACCGGCGGCAGCGAATTCGCCGATCTGTTGGCACTCCGCTGGAGCGATGGGCTCAAGCCGTTCGATGCCGCGGCGCTCGGCACCGACCCTGCACGCATCGTGCTGACGCACGCCCCGGCTGCCGGCATGGCCTGGGCGCGATCCTGCGGAATCCGGCTGTTCGAACAGCCGCGCGTTCCCGCACCGGCCATCTGTCGGTAGCGATCGCGGCTTGGCGGGAGGGGCGCCAACCCCTATTCCCGGTCAATGCCGAGCGACGTCATCACCGTGGAGAACCTCACGAAGAGCTACGGTGACACTCTCGCCGTCGATGCCATCAGCTTCGCCGCGCCGCGCGGCGCGACCGTCGCCCTGCTCGGCGGCAACGGCGCGGGCAAAACGACGACGATCGCGATGCTGCTCGGATTGCTCGTGCCGACCGCCGGCAGCATCCGGATTCTCGGGCACGACATGGCGCACGACCGGTTCGCGGCTCTCGCCCGGATGAATTTCTCCTCCCCCTACGTCGCGCTTCCGCAACGGCTGTCGGTGGCGGAGAACCTGCGGATCTACGGACATCTCTACAACGTGGCGCGGATCGAGCGCCGCATCGCCGAGCTCGCCGACGAGCTGGATCTGAACGAGCTGCTCGACCGGCCGGCGGGCCAGCTCTCCGCCGGCCAGAAGACGCGCGTGGCCCTCGCGAAATCCCTGATCAACCGGCCCGAGCTCCTGCTGCTCGACGAGCCGACCGCCAGCCTCGATCCCGACAGCGGTGACCTCGTGCGCAGCTGGCTTGAGCGCTACCGCGCGGAAAGCGGCTGCACCATCCTGCTCGCCTCGCACAACATGGCGGAGGTCGAACGGCTCTGCTCCACCGTGCTGATGCTCAAGCGCGGCCGCATCGTCGACCAGGGCACGCCGGACGAGCTGCTGACGCGCTACGGGCGAGACGACCTTGAGGCCGTGTTCCTCGACATCGCCCGCAACCGCACCACCGCCTTCGCGCACGGGACCGCCGTATGAGCCCCGTCATTGTCTCCGGGCGGCGGGTGTGGGGGCTCGTCTACCGCCACCTCGCGCTGTATCGCCGCTCCTGGCCGCGACTGCTGGAGCTCGCCTACTGGCCAACTTTGCAGCTCTGCATCTGGGGCTTCACCGCGAGCTTCTTCGCCGCCCGTCTCGGCGCGGCGAGCGGCCCATCGGGGATGGCCGCAGCGGCACTCGGTATGCTCCTTGGCGGCGTGCTGCTGTGGGAGGTCGCGGTGCGCAGCCAGATGGGCGTTGCGATCTCCTTCCTCGAGGAGATCTGGTCGCGCAATCTCGGCCATGTCTTCGTCAGTCCCTTGCGCCCCTGGGAGCTGGTCGCGGCACTCTTGAGCGTGTCGGTCCTGCGGATGCTGGCCGGCGTCCTGCCGGCGGTTCTGCTGGCGTGGCTGCTCTACGCCTTCAATCTGTTCGCACTCGGCCCGGTGCTGGTCCTGTTCGCGATCAACCTGATCGCGATGGGCTGGTGGGTCGCGCTCGGCGTCGTCAGCCTGATCCTGCGCCACGGCGCGGGCGCCGAGGCGCTCGCCTGGTCGGTGCTGTTCGCGCTCACGCCGTTCTCCTGCGTCTTCTACCCGGTCCGCATCCTGCCCGCCGCCGTGCGGCCGATCGCATTGGCGTTGCCGTCCGCCCACGTGTTCGAGGGCATGCGGGCGGCGATCTCGGGCGGTGTCACCCGCTGGGACGAGCTCGGTTGGGCGTTCCTCCTCAACGGCGTCTGGATGTGCGCCGCGGTCGTGCTGTTCATGCGCCAGTTCCACGCCGCCCGCGTCCGCGGCGCGCTGCTGGCCATCGGCGAGTGACGGGCGTGAGCGAGACCCGCTTCTGGCTGATCCGGCACGCCATCGTCGCCGAGAATGCGCGCGCCGTGCTCTACGGCGTGATGGACGTCGAGCTGTGCCCGCACAGCCTGCTGGAGCAGGCCCCGATGTACGCCTCGCTCGCGAAACGCCTGCCGCGTCCGGCGGCCTGGATGGTGACTCCGCTGCAGCGCACACGCCGGACCGCGGAGGCGATCTTCCACGCCGGCTACCCCCGCGCCCAATGGCACGTCGAGCCCGGGCTTATCGAGCAGAATCTCGGCCGTTGGCAGGGCCTGCCCCATGCCGAGCTGCCGCCCCGCCTCACCGAACCCGCGCACCAGTTCTGGCCGATCGCCGCCACCGAGCAGCCGCCCGGCGGCGAGAGCTTCGAGGCGGTGGTCACCCGCGTCGGTGCGGTCATGGAGCGGCTCGCGGACGCGCATGCCGGCCGGGACGTCATCGCGGTGAGCCACGGCGGAACGATCCGGGCAGCGGTCGCGCACGCACTGCGCATCGGCGCGCACAATGCGCTGCACCTCTCCGTCACCAATCTCGGGCTCACCCGGCTGGACCGGATCGGCGGCGTCTGGCGCGTCGGCAGCGTCAACGAATTGCCCGGCTACTGAGCTGGCGCGCCATGAGCAGCGACGCACATGGTTCCCACGATCACGACCACACCGGCCATCATCATGGGATCGCGCCCGGGCAGTCCTTCGGCACCGCCTTCGCCGTTGGCGTGGGGCTGAACGGCGCATTCGTCGTCCTCGAGGCGCTCTACGGCGTGCTGTCCGGGTCGATCGCGTTGATCGCCGATGCCGGGCACAATCTGGGCGACGTGCTCGCTCTCGCGCTCTCCTGGGCGGCTGTCCATTTCGCCCGCCGCGCACCATCCGCGCGCTTCACCTATGGCCTGCGGCGCGGCACCATCCTCGCTGCCCTGGTCAACGCTCTGGTCATGCTCGTCGGCGTGGGTGCGATCCTGGTTGAAGGCATCCGTCTGCTGATCGCGCCCGAGCCGGTGAACGGCCTGACCGTGACTGTGGTGGCTGCCATCGGCATCGGCGTGAACGGCGTCAGCGCCTATCTCTTCGCCGCCGGGCGCAAGGGCGAGCTCAACGTCCGCGCGGCCTTCCTGCACCTCGCCTACGATGCGCTGGTCTCGGCCGGCGTCGTGGTCGCCGGGCTGCTGATCCTTGCGACCGGATGGCTGCGCATCGATCCGCTCATGAGCCTCGTGATCGCCGGCGTCATGCTGGCGGGCACGTGGGGGTTGATGCGGAATTCGGTCGGCATGGCGATGGACATGGTTCCCGACAGCATCGACCCGGACGCGGTCGCGTCATGGCTCGCCGACCTGCCGGGAGTGGCGGCGGTGCACGACCTCCATATCTGGGGCATGAGCACGAGCGAGACCGCACTCACCTGCCACCTCGTGATCCCCAGCGGCCACCCCGGCGACCTGTTCCTGGTCGAGACTGCCCGCGACCTGCGGGACCGCTTCCGGATCGCGCACGCGACCCTGCAGATCGAGGCCGGTACGGAAGTTTGCGCCCTCGCACCCGCAGATACGGTCTGAGCACAGAAAAATAGATTGCGTGACAACGATTTAACCTGAGATGATGATGCATAGTCTCAGGAGAGTGCGACATGCTTCGATCTCTCGTGGCCGTATTGATGGTGCTCGTCCCGCTCGCAGCGCGTGCGCAGGGCGCTCAGCAGACGCTGGTCGATCGCGCCACCCTGGCCGTCCAGGAGATCGTCAACAACAACCCGGCGGGCGGCGATGCGCGCTCGTTGCTCCGCCGCGCCCGCGGGGCGATGATCTGCCCGAGGGTGTTCAAGGCGGGCTTCTTCTTCGGCGGCCAGGGCGGCGGCTGCGTGCTGGTCGGGCGGGGCGCGGTCGGTTGGTCGCCGCCGGCGTTCTACGACATGGGCAGCGGCAGCTTCGGCCTGCAGGCCGGAATTCAGGACAGCCAGATCCTGCTGATCGTGCTTACGGAGCGCGGCTTGCGTGCGCTGCTGGACAGCCAGTTCAAGATCGGTGGCGACGCCTCGCTCGCATTCGCAACGGTCGGCATCGGCGTGCAGGGGGCGACGACCGCAGCATTCGACGCGGACATTGTCGCCTACCAGAACAACCGCGGCCTGTTCGCAGGCATCTCGCTGGAGGGAAGCCTGCTCAGCTCCGACAGCGCGTCCAACGCGGCCTATTACGGTCAGCCGCTCGCGTCGCAGCAGATCGTACTGCAGGGCACCGGGAGCAATGCTGGCGCCGACCCGCTCCGGGAGGTGCTGACGCGTTATTCCGGTCCGGCTGCGCCCGCGCCGGCCGCGCGGCCCTACGCGTCGCTGCCGCCGCCGCAGCCCGCCGCCGGGCCGCTCCCGATCACACCACCGCCCGCGACCGGAACCGTGCAGACGACACCGCTGGCGCCGTTGCATTAGCTGAAATCGTCACGCCCGCGATTGTTTCAACGAACCGCGGGCGTGACGAGCAGAGTTTGCCGCGGACGACCGGTCAGCCGAGCACCGCATCGATCGCCTTCGCCAACGCCACGTCGCGCGACGTCAGCCCGCCGGCATCGTGCGTGGACAGCGTGATCTCCACTCGGTTCCACGCGTTGCGCCAATCCGGATGATGATCGGCCTTCTCGGCGAGCAGCGCGACCCGGCTCATGAACCCCCACGCCGCGCTGAAATCCGCGAGAGCGACCTCGCGCCGGATCGCGTCTCGCCCCTCGACCATCCGCCATTGCGGCAGATCCCGCGCGAGCGCCGCCCGTTCCTCCGCCGTCAGGGTTGCCAGAGCCATCCCGCGCCTCCTTGACCCGCCGCACCGCCCGTGCGGTGTTCGCGCAATGACCGAGTTTACGACACCGCCCGGCCCGGACGAAATCGTCGCTCTCGCCGAACGCGCGCTCGCCGCGATCCCCGATGCGCTGCGCCGCCATGTGCGAAACGTCGCGATTGCGGTCGAGGACTTCGCCGACGACGAGACGCTCGACCGCATGGGCATCGAGAGCGAGTGGGACCTGTCCGGCCTTTACCGCGGCGTGCCGCTCGGACAGCAGAGCGTGATGGACCCCGCGCGCGGACCGGAGATGATCTTCCTCTATCGCCAGCCGATCCTGCTCGAATGGATCGAGACCGGTGAGGACCTCGGCCGGCTCGTTCGCAACGTGCTGATCCACGAGATCGCGCACCATTTCGGGTTCAGCGACGAGGAGATCACGGCGTTGGAACGCAGAGGGGACGCTTGATGCCGCAAGCCGCGGAGCCGCTGGTTTTTGCCGCGACCTGCGATCTCGCGGGCCATGTGCGCGGCAAGGGCTTCCCCGAAGCGGACCTCGCGAAGCGCCTCCGGCGTGGCATCGGCTTCACCGGGAGCAACATCATGATGTCCGCGTTCGGGCCGATCTACGAGACGCCGTTCGGCACGCAGGGCGATCTCATGCTTGTCCCCGACCCGTCGACACGAGTCGACGTGCCGTTCGAGGGTTCGGCGTCCGAGCGCTTCTATCTTGGCGATCTCAAAACCACCGAGGGCGATCATTGGGAGTTCTGCCCGCGGCACTTCCTGCGCTGTGCGCTCGATGCGCTGCACGCGCTGACGGGAATGACGCTCAAGGCCGCGTTCGAGCAGGAGTTCGTTTACACCGGCGTCGAGGAGCGGCCCTCAGCGACCTACGCGCTTGACGCGTTCCGACGGCAGGACCGGTTCGGCGAATTGTTCCTCGGCGCGGTCCGCGCGGCGGGCGCGGTGCCGGACTCCTTCCTGCCGGAATATGGCGCGCGCCAATACGAGGTGACGGTCGGACCGAGCATCGGATTGCGCGCGGCCGACGAGGCGGTGATCGTGCGGGAGATGGCGCGCGCGGTCGCATGGCGGCTGGGCCATCGTGCGATCTTCGCGCCGATGCTGACGCCGGACGGGATCGGCAACGGCACGCATATCCATTTCAGCCTTGTCGATGGGAACGGCGCGCCCGCGCTGCACGATCCGTCGGGTCAGCACGAGCTGTCGCAGGCCGGCGTTCATTTCGCGGCCGGGATCCTCCGTCATCTGCCCACGCTGGCTGCGATCACGGCCCCGTCGGCGGCATCGTATTACCGGCTCACGCCGAACCGCTGGGCGCCGACCACCGTCGATCTCGGCGTGCGTGACCGCGGGGCGGCGCTGCGCGTCTGTCCGGTATTCGCGGCAGAAGGGGCTGCCGATGTCGCCGGCCAGTTCAACCTCGAATACCGCGTCGCGGACGCGACCGCCTCTCCGTATCTGGCTCTCGGCGCGGTGGTTTGGGCGGGACTCGAAGGCATTCGCGCGCAGCTTCCGTTGCCGGAACCCAACGGCGCGCGGCCGCTTCCCGCGTCGCTCGACGCAGCGCTGCGGGAGTTGGCGGCGGACGAGGCGGCGCGCGGCTGGTTCGGCGGCGCGTTTCACGACGTCTATCTGCAATTCAAGCGCAGCGAGCTGGCGCAGCTCGGACACGCGACCCCTGCCGATGTCTGCCGGCGCTACGCGGAGGTCTACTGAATGAATGACGCACCAGCCCTCTCCCGTGAGGTCGCGATCGATCCGCGCCACGCCGCGCTGCTGTTCGTCGACGTGCAGAACTACACGGCCCGGCCGGACGGCGGCGAATACGCGCATCTCGGCGCGGCGGAGCGCGAGGCGAAATACGGTTTCTTCTTCCGCACGCTGCGCGAGGCGGCGCTGCCGAACATGCAACGGCTCCAGGCGGCTTGCCGGAAGGGCGGCATCGAGGTGATGTACACCGTGATCGAGAGCCTGACGCAGGACGGCCGCGATCGCAGCCTCGACTACAAGATCAGCGGATTCAACGTGCCCCGCGGTTCGTGGGAAGCGCGCGTGCTCGACGACATCGCGCCCGGACACGATGAGATCGCACTGCCGAAAACGTCGTCCTCCGTATTCATCTCGACGAACATCGACTACATCCTGCGCAATCTCGGCGTGCGCTCGCTGATCGTCGCCGGCATCCTCACCGATCAGTGCATCGACAGCACGATCCGCGACGCCTGCGATCTCGGCTACCTCGTGACGTGCCCGACCGACGCGTGCGCGACGCTGACCGAGGAGCGGCACGCATGGTCGCTGCGCAACAATCGGGGATATTGCCGGCAGATCTCGACTGCGGCGCTGGTCCGGGAAATCGAGCGGCTGACCACGTGATCCTGCCGGTCAGCGCGCGCCGCTCGGCGTCAGCACCACACGCAAGGTCTGCAGAATGATGAGCATGTCGAACAGAATGCCGAAATTCTTCACGTAATAGAGGTCGTAGCTCAGCTTGGAGCGCGCATCGTCGATCGACGCGCCATAGGGGTAGTTGATCTGCGCCCAGCCGGTGAGCCCCGCCTTGACGTGGTGGCGCTCGTGATAGAGCGGCAGTTGCGCGGCCAGTTGATCGACGAATTCGGGACGCTCCGGCCGCGGACCGACCAGCGACATGTCGCCGCGCAGCACGTTCCAGAGCTGCGGCAGCTCGTCGACCCGTGTCGCGCGGAGCAGCCGACCGACGGGCGTGACGCGCGGATCGCGCTGCGCGGCCCAGACCGCACCCGTCCGCTCCGCGTCGCGCCGCATCGTGCGCAGCTTGTAGATGCGGAACAGGCGGCCGCCGCGCGTGACACGATCCTGGCTGTAGAAGACCGGGCCACGGTCGCCGAGCTTGATCGCGATCGCGGCGGCCGCAAGCATTGGGGTCGCAGCGACCAGGAAAGCCGCGCTCACCAGGATGTCCATCAGCCGCTTCAGGGCCCGGTCGAGCGTGCCGAAGGTGAAGCCCGGGGAGTAGAGCAGCCAGCCGACCTCGATCCGCTTGACGTCGACGCGGCGGATCTCATGCTCAAGGAAGGTCAGGTACTCGGTGACCGGAAAGCCTGAAGCCTTGCACGCCAGCAGCGGCTCGAGCGCCATCCCGCGGCGCTCATCCGGCGCAACCACGATCTGATCGGCCTGCAGGCGCTGCGCGACCGGCAACAGATCACGCGTTTGGACGTAGACGATCCGCCCGGGGTTCTCGCGGAGGAGTCGGGGATCGACCGGGCCGAGCGCGACGTCGTGGACGAAGGTGACGTCGTAATGCGGCGTCCGACCCTCCTTGCGCAGCAACCAGGCCAGATCCCAGGCGCGACGGCCGGCGCCGAGGACGATGATCCGCCGGCCGAACACGTTCCGGTCGCGCAGCACCGAGAACACGAGGCGCACGCCGGCGGCACCGCTGCCGAAGCCGAACGGCGCCAATGCCGCCGCCTGGGCGAGCCACGGGGCCGCCCCGAGCCCGATCGCGGCGAGCGTGCAGACCACCAGGGCGCCGGCCGCGCCGAGACCGGCGGCGAGCGGGATCCGCCGCACCGCCGCGCGCGTGTCGATCAACGCGTCCCGACGATACAGACCGAGCGCAAACAGCGCGGCGATGTTCGCGACCGGAAACACCGCGAGGGCGGCCACATCGCGCGGAGCGGCCGCGCAGGACGCCCCGCGGCATCCGGCATAAAGGAACAGCCCCGTCACGAGGACGGCAGCCACGAGGTCGAGCAGGAACAGTGCGCGGCCGGCGGTAAGGTGACGCGGCGCGGCGGCCGTCCGTTCCAACGCTTGCCCTCCCGGCGGATGCAACGAAGGCGGCGCCGGCGACCGGTCCCGACCGGCGGTGAATGCGCCGTCGGTATCGTCCGGCGGCGCTCCCGTGATCGCCATCCCCAGATCCATCGCGGGGGCGGGTTAGACCCGGAGATCCAGCAGGGAGCCGCGCGGCGCGTTCGGGTTCGGGCGCGCGGTCTCCGGTGGCCGCACCTGCGCTGGCGCGGGACGCGCGGCGGCGGTGCCGACACGCGTCGGCGTGACGGTCGGCGGCTGCGCGAGCGGAGCCCGAGGCGCCACCGAAAAAGCAGCGAGGGAGTCGGAGGCAATCATCCGCAACACAGTGCGCCGCATCGGTTACCAGAACGTTAACACCTGGAACTGAAATGCCGCAATCCGCCGGCGTTGTCCAGGAAATCCCTGCACTCGCGTCGGCGGCGGTTCCCATCGGGCGAAACCTCGCTAGGTTGGCGGCATGACCGCAGCCGCGAAAACCCGCCGCCCCTTCATCCTGGCAGCAGTCATGACGAACATGTTCATGATCGCGATCGAGGCGACGATCGTATCGACCGCCATGCCGCAGATCGCGGCCCAGCTCGGCGACCTGCACCTCTATTCCTGGGTGTTCGCCGCCTTCCTGCTCACCCAGGCAGCAACGACCGCCCTGTTCGGCAAGCTCGCCGACCTCTACGGACGCAAGCCGATCCTCATGATCGGCATCGCCGTGTTCCTCGCCGGCTCGCTGCTCTGCGGCCTTGCATGGTCGATGCCGTCGATGATCGCGTTCCGGCTCCTCCAGGGCGTCGGCGCCGGCGCCATCATGCCGGTGAACCTGACGGTGGTGGGCGATCTCTATGCCGCGCGGGAGCGCGGGCGCATCCAGGGCTATCTGGCGAGCGTCTGGGGCGCGTCGTCGCTGTTCGGACCGCTCGCGGGCGCGCTGATCATCCAGCACGTGAGCTGGTCCTGGATCTTCTGGATCAACCTGCCGATCGGCCTCGCCGCGGCGGCAGGGTTCTCGCTGTTCCTCAAGGAGACTGTGACGCCGCAGAAGCGGACGGTCGACATCCCGGGCGCGGCGCTGTTCGCGGTCGCGGTGGCCGCGCTGATGCTCGCTTTCACCGAAATCGGCGGGCACGCGAATGCGGTGGCGTCCGCCGCCGCGGTGTTCGCGGTGAGCGCCGCGCTGTTCGTGGTGCAGGAGCGGCGGGCGCGCGAGCCGATGATCGATTTCCGGCTCTGGACGCGCCGCCCGATCGCGACCGCGAATGTGGCGACGCTGCTAAGCGGCATGGCGATGATCGGGCTCACCACCTTCCTGCCGATGTACGTTCAGGGCGTGCTGAACCACTCGGCGCTGGTCGCCGGGTTCGCGCTGACGATGATGGTGCTCGGCTGGCCGATCGGCTCGACGATCGGGGCGAAGGCGTTCCCCCGCATCGGACTCCGCCGCACCCTGCTGTTGGGCGCGGCGCTGCTGCCGACCGGCGCGGTCGCGTTCCTCCTCCTCGCGCCCGGCGTCTCGCCGGTCGTTGCGGGACTTGGGTCCGCGGTGATGGGCCTCGGCATGGGATTCCTCAGCACCGCCGCGATCGTCATCATCCAGGAGAACGTCGGCTGGTCCGAGCGCGGCTCCGCCACCGCGTCGAACGTGCTGGCGCGCAATCTCGGCAGCACGCTCGGCGCGACCGTGTTCGGCGGCCTGCTGAACGCAAGCCTCGCCGGCAGCGCGACCGCCAGCGCGGGCCACGTGACCTTCGACGACATCCGCCGGCTGCTGGACCACCCCGCGGCGCTGATCGAGGAAGCGACCATCCGGTCGGCGCTCGGCCACGCCCTGCACCTCACGTTCTGGGGCGTCTTCGTGGTCGCCGCCCTGACGCTGGCATCAGCGATGCTGGTGCCGACGGTGGCGCTCGCCCGCGCCAAGGCACCCGCGCAGTAGCGCCGGATTATTCCGGCAGCGCGGACACGCCGTAGAGCGTCGTCTGCAACCGGGAGAGCGCGTTGTCGCCGAAGTAATGCCTGAGCACCGGCGCGATATCGCCGGACCGGTAGATCCGGCTCAACGCGCGATCCACCGCGAGCCGGAAATCCTCATCGCCGCGCCGCAGCGCCAGCGCATAGGGTTCGACGGTCAGGTACACGTCGCCAAGCGTCAATCCTGCGTTCTCGTCTTTGAGGAGCCCGACGAGAATCGCCCGGTCGGCGAAATATGCGGCGATCTTGCGCGCGCGCAGGGCCGCCATTCCCTCGCTATGAGTCGGAACGGCAACGACGGTCGCGGTGACGCCGTCTGCTTGGAGCGAGGTGTGCAGCTCTTCCTCGGTGGTCGTGCCCGCGAGCACGCCGACCGTCCGGCCCTCGAGCGCCTTGAGATCGGACACACCCCCGTTGGTGGAGACGACGCCGGCGCCGTCGACGAAGGTCGGGATCGAAAAGTCGAGGGACTCCCGCCGGCGCAGCGTCTCGGTCGTGGGCTCGCAGAGGAGGTCGGCCTTGCCGCCGGCAACCGTGTCGAGGCGGTCCGCCGCGGTGACCCGCACATAGTCGATCGACAGGCCGGAGAGCTTCAGCTGTCCGGCGAGCTCGCCGACGACGAGCTTGCAGACGTCGATCATGTATCCGGCCGGATTGCCGCTGTTGTCCTTGAACGAGAATGGCGGCGCATCCTCGCGGAACGCGATGCGAACGGTGTTGCGGGCGCGGATATCATCGAGCGTGCCGGCGGACGCCGCCGCGCTCAGGCACAGGGCCAGCAACAGCCCACCGCCCATCGACCAGTTCGGCGTGCGTCCCATGGCCCATACCCTCCGAGCGGATAGCGGTTCTCCCGCCCGACACGAACGTCCGTAACGTGTTCTGCGGGCAGCCGCAATGATCCCCGTGGCGACAGGTCAGCCGCCGTAGACGCACCAGGCGCCGTAGCTCTGGTGCGGCATTCGGCGGAGCGAGAGGCGATGCAGGCCGAGCGTCTCGCGCAGCGCGACGGTCTCGCCGGGGAACCCGGGGTGGTTCATCTCGTCGAACACCAGCACCGAGCCGATCGTCAGCCGCGGCATGATCGCCAGCAGCACCTCCCGCGTCGGCGCGTAGAGATCCATGTCGAAGATCGCCATCGCCACGATCGCGTGCGGGTTCGCTTCCAGCCAATGCCGGACCGTCGTGGCGGCGTCGCCTTTGACCAGCGCGAACCGGCGGAGGTGCGCGAGCGGCGCGTTCGCCTCATGCAGCGCGAGCAGCTCCGCGAGCGTGTTCTCGTAGCCGCTGCGCGTCGCGTAATCCCCGGCCGCGACCCGCGCGCCGTCCTTCGCGTCGACGGCCGCGAAGCCCTCGAACGTGTCGAACCCCACGATCGTCCGCGACGCATTGTACGGCTCGTACATGCCGCGCAGATTGATGAGCGTCGCCAGCGTCGCGCCCCACTGGACGCCGAATTCGCAGAGCACGCCGGGCACGTCGAGGATCATCCGGTAGAGGTCGTGATAATAGACGAGCCGCGCGAGCGTCTGCCGCTTCATGGATACGAGAGTGTGCTGGTTCCACTGGTGTCCGAACTGCGGCACGAGATCCTGCGTCAGCGCCAGCAAGCGCCGGTCGAGCTCCGTCTCCGCGATGCTCTTCCCGCTGATCTCGCGATTCAGTTTTCCGATGGGCTGGTCCATGTAATGTTCCGCGGCGATTGCCGAGAGCTTGGGCGCGCGGCGCGGGTGCCGCTATCCGGGACATCGCGGAGCCCGGCTTGACCCCCTCCGGTCGACGCAAGACCCTCGGACCATGACCAGCGCCGCCGACACCGCCGCATCGCCGTCCCATCCTTCCGAAACGACCCATTCTTCGGAGACAGCGGAACCACCCCCGGCGTGGCGGACGACGCTGTGGGCGATGGTCGCGGTGCAGTTCGTGATGAGCGTGGCGCTGACCGGGATGAGTCCGGTGCTGCCGCTGTTCCTGCCGAGCATCGGCGTGCACGAGCGGGGCATGGTCGAGTTCTGGGCGGGCGTGCTGAACGCCTCCAGCGCCCTCGTCGCGGCTGTGGCGTCGCCCTTTTGGGGGATGCTCGCCGACAGGCACGGGCGCAAGCTCATGGTGCTGCGCTCCAGCACGGCGATCTGCATCTTCACCGCGCTGATGAGCCTCTCGCAGACGGTGTGGCAGCTGTTCGCCATCCGCGCGCTGATGGGCGCATTCAGCGGCTTCTCGGCCTCGGCGATCGCGCTGGTCGCGAGCCAGGTGCCGGAGCGGCGGCTCGGCGCGTCGCTCGGCTGGCTGAGCACCGGGCAGCTCACCGGCTCGCTGCTCGGCCCATTGATCGGCGGCGGGGTGGCGGACCTGATGGGGAGCTACCGGATGTCCTTCGCCGCCACCTCGGCGCTGGCCGGGGTGGCGATGCTGCTGGCAATGAGCACGGTCAAGGAGCGCCGCTCGGAGCGGCCGGATGCGGGCCGAGGCGGCAGAGGCAGGCCGGGGCTGATCACCAATTTCCGGGTGGTGGTCGCGGCGAACGGCGTGCTGCCGCTGCTCATGGTGCTGCTGCTCGCGCAGTTCGGCACGCGGACGGTGCAGCCGGTCGTGTCGCTCTACGTCAAGGAGCTGGTGGGCAACGTGCCGAACCTCGCGACGCTCGCAGGCTTTGCGTTCTCGATGACCGGCTTCGCCGATCTCGTGGCCTCGCCCTTCCTCGGCAAGCGCAGCGACGTGCTCGGCTATCGCCGCGTGCTGCTGATCAGCCTCGCGGGCGCCGCACTCGCCACTGCCCCGCAATCGTTCGCACGGAACTACTGGACGTTCGTGGCGCTGCGCTTCGGCGTCGGCATGTTCGTGGGCGGCATCCTGCCCACCGCGAACGCGCTGATCGGTCGCAGCGTCGCGGCGGACAAGCGGGGGCTGGTCTATGGGATGACCGCCTCGGCCACGTTTCTCGGCAGCAGCCTCGGGCCGCTGACCGGCGGCACCATCGCCTCGCTGTTCGGGATCCGCACTGTGTTCCTCGTCACCGCGAGCATCATGGCCCTGAATTGGTTCTGGGTGCTGTTCGAAGTGAAGGAGCACCGGGGCCGCGCCCCGGCGGCGTAACGGCGCCTACCGCTTCGTCGCGCGCAACGAGAAAGCGAGCGGCAGCCACGGCTTGTCCGGCCAGCGATAGAGTCCATCCTCGCCGCGGACGAGGCACGCGTACATCCGCCACGTCACCGCGTCGTGCTCATGCAGGAATTCGATCGTGAGGCCGGCGTCGATCAACGCGGTGATGATCGCGCCAAGCGGGTGGAGCCACTGGAAGGTGCGCGCGTTCGCCAGTCTCGCGTCGGGATCGGCGTAGTCGGTGGGGTCTTCGTCGACGAACGCCTCTTCCTGGAAATACGGAATCCCGAATCCCGGTCGGCCGTCCGCCGCCCGCGCGCCGTCGTCGAACACATTTGCCGTAGGATGGCCTTCGGCGAAGTAGAACATGCCGCCGGGTCGCAGCAGCGCCGCGACGATTCCCGCCCAGGCGCGGATGTCGGGCAGCCACACAATCGCGCCCCAGGTGACGAACACGATGTCGAAATCGTGCGGTGCCGGGATGGCGCGCATCGCGTCGTACAGGTCGGCTTCGATGAAACGCGCGCGCTCGGAGAGGCGGAGCTCGGCCGCCAGGTCGCGAGCGGTTGCGATCGCGGTGCGCGAGAAGTCCAGCCCGACGACCTCCGCCGCGCCCGCCAGCAGCAGCCGCAACGTGTCTGCACCGAAATGGCATTGCAGGTGCAGCACGCGCGTGCCGGCGAGCGGCGGCAGCTCGGCGGCCACGATCGGATCGAAATCGGCCCTTCCCGCGCGCAGCCCGGAAAGCGTGTAGCCGCCGGGACCGAGATGGACGGCGACGCGCTCGTCCCAGTTGGCGCGATTGACGCGCCGCCACTCGTCGTCGGTCATTCCATGCGATCCTGCGGATTGGCCGCCGACCATGACCAAGTCGCCGCACCAATTCAACGAACGCGCGCCCGATGCATGCGAGCACCGTGATATCCTCCATGCGGGGCGCAGCGACGGCCCGCGCAGGACCGGGAGGTGACGATGCGGCGGCGGACTTTGCTCAAGCACGCCGGGGCGCTCCCCATCGGGGCGACGTTGCCGGCTGGAGAGGAAGCGCGCGCAGCCGCCGAACCGTTCCGGCGCGTGCGTCCGTCCGACCCGGCGTGGCCGTCCCCCAGCGCGTGGCAGAGCCTGAACGACGCGACCGGCGGCAGCCTGTTTCGCGTCGAATCGCCGCTCGCCGCATGCGAGTCGGCGCCCGCCTCCACCGCATGCGAAGCCGTGTTCCGTGCGCTGAAGAACCCCTACGCCACCGGCGACACGCCAGCGCTGACCCAGACGACCGGATGGGCGGACGCCTGGATATCCGAACCGAGCGCATACGCGGTGAAGGTCCGCAACACCGCGGATGTCGTGGCGGCGGTGAATTTCGCCCGCGAGCACCGCCTGCGCCTCGTCGTGAAAGGCGGCGGGCACAGCTACCAAGGCACGTCGAACGCCGCCGATTCGCTGCTGATCTGGACCCGCGCGCTCGATGCCATCGCGCTGCACGACGCATTCGTCGGCGTCGGCTGCTCCCAAGCGCCGCAGACCGCCGTCTCGGTCGGATCGGGCAACATCTGGTTCCACGTCTACGACGCGGTCATGACCCGGGCTGGCCGCTATGTGCAGGGTGGCGGCTGCGCGACCGTAGGTGTCGCGGGGCTTGTCCAGGGCGGCGGCTTCGGCAGCTTCTCGAAGCGCTTCGGCATCGCCGGAGCGAGCCTGCTCGAAGCCGAGATCGTCACCGCCGACGGCGCGGTCCGCATCGCCAACGACTGCACCGAGCCAGATCTGTTCTGGGCGTTGAAGGGCGGCGGCGGCGGCACGTTCGGCGTGGTGACGCGGCTGACGCTGCGCACGCACGCGCTGCCGGACACGCTCGGCGGGGCGTTCGGCGTCGTCGCCGCTCCCTCGGACGACGCATTCCGGCGGCTGTTGGAGCGGTTTGTCGGTTTCTACGCGGACGCGCTGTTCAATCCCTCCTGGGGCGAGACCGTCGCCGTCGGCAGCGGCAACCGCCTCGGCGTCAGCATGGTGTTCCAAGGGATGGATCAGGCGGCGGCCGAGCGCGTCTGGGCGCCGTTCCTCGACTGGGTGCATGCGGCTCCGGGAGATTTCACGATCACCGAGCCGTTCCGCATCTTCGGCCTTCCCGGCCGCCGGTTCTGGGACGCAAGCTGGCTTCGCGCCAACGTGCCCGGGCTGGTGATCTCCGACGACCGGCCGGGCGCGCCCGAGGGTGACGTGTTCTGGGCCGGCAATCTCGGGGAGGCCGGCTGGTTCATCCACGCCTACGACTCGCGCTGGCTGCCCGCGTCCCTCTTGCGTCCGGATGGCCGGACCCGGCTCGCCGACGCCCTGTTCGCGGCGTCCCGCCAGTGGCGGGTCGGGCTGCATACCAACAAGGGATTGGCGGGCGCGCCGCCGGAAGCGATCGAGGCCGCGGGACGAACGCCGATGAATCCCGCGGTCCAGGAAGCGTTCGCGCTCGCCATCATCGCCAGCGGCGGACCGCCGGCCCGTCCGGGCATCGCCGGGCACGAGCCGGATCTCGCCCGCGCCCGTGCCGAAGCCACCCGGATCGGGGCCGCAATGACGGAGATGCAGAAGGTCGCGGACGGCGGCTCCTATGTTTCGGAGACGAACTACTTCAATCCGGCTTGGCGCGAGTCGTACTGGGGACCGAACTATCCGCGGCTGCGCGCGGTGAAGGACCGCTACGACCCCGGCGGCCTGTTCTTCGTCCACCACGGCGTCGGCTCGGAGGACTGGAGCGCCGACGGGTTTACCCGCGTCGCGTGACCGCTAATCGTCAAGTTCAGACAGTCGAGTCCAAAGCGTAGGGTGGGTCGCGACCCGCCATCTCGGTCCCGCACCGTTCGGCGGGTCGAGACCCGCCCCACGAACCCGCTGC
>DATAPS010000442.1:0-1782 GCA_036265085.1 Acetobacteraceae bacterium
ACGTTTGCTCGGCCACATCAGTCATCGTCGTCGCCGTAGGGCTGCAAGGGCGGCTGTGATTTGAAATACTGCTGGAAGTCTTTTTGTTTGCCTTGATGGATGATGAAGTAGACTGAATGCATGACGTAATCGAGGACCTCGATACGTTCCTGCAGTAACCAGATGGCGAACCTTTCAGCTGCTCTCAGATCACGGTTACGTTCGCGTAATTCTCTGATTTCGTCTCTGAGTCTGTCTAGTTCCACGTCTTTTCTTCTGATCTGCTCGTCCTTACTCGCCAGCTGCTCCCTGACTGTACCTGCGAGCATCTCATGCGACCGGTCGTTGCGGCTGTCGCTGCCGAGATTGAACACCTGCCGCGCGTCGTTGCTCACGCTCGGCGCGTTCGTGAGGTATGCGGCCCGCGCGTTGAACTCCTCGATGTTGGTCGAGGGCCCGGCGGTGGGGGGCGGGGCCTCCCCCACCGCCGGGGTCATTTTCCCGGGGTGGGGCCGCCTGCCGTGGCCTTGCCGATGTGGAACGTGTCGCTCTGGACCTTGCCGATCCTCAGGCCGCCGATGACCTCATCGAGCTGGAACAGCTTCGTGTTGACATCCGCGATGTCGACCGCCGGATGCGGCGCTTTCTTGATCTCCTCGAACAGCTGCTTGGCGAGGGTGGCGAGTTCCTCCTTTTCTTCGCCGGTGCGCTTCTCGATCCCCTCAGCGAGGACCTGCTTGCGCCCGCCGGATTGCGGGTCCGTCGCGAGCGCCTCGACGTCGCCGCCCAGCCAATGCACCAGCCGATCTTTGAGGTTCGTGAACAGCGTCTTGCCCGCCTCCCCGAGCGCCCCCTTGGCGATCGCGGTGGCGCCGGCGGCGAGCGCGTCGGCGATGAGCAGACCTGCGGCGATTGCGACCATGTCGTCCTCCCCTGGCAGAGCGTTGCGACGTCATCCGCAAGAAACGTCCGTCGTGCGGGCAGCTGCGGTTCGCGATCGTAACCGCTGGCGCGCCGCTTCGCCAGCGCCGCGCATTATTGACGCCCGAGTCACGTTAGTATCGTTGACGTGGGCCACTAACCAAAACTAACGTCAACTCCGTCAGCCCGCCGATGCGGGCGTGTCGGAGGAGGGTTTCCGTGCCGCTGCCGATCACCTGGTCTCCCGAGCTCGATTATGCGCTGCGGCGGATGCGTCTCGACGGTGTTAGTTGGGATAACATCGCCCATGCCTTCGGGGTGTCGCGCAACTCCGCGTTCACCCGTGGGCGCTGCCTCGGCTTCGGCAACAACCCGCTGCCGATGCCCGCCGCGCCGCGTCCCGCCCTGCCGGCCGTGCGCGTGCCGGTGATCGACCGCCCGCCGCTGCCGCCTGGCGATCCGGTCACCTGGGGCGCGATCACCGACGGCACGCTGTTGGAGGGCGCCACCTATCCGGTCTGGACGCTCGAGCGCATTGCGGCGGGGGACGACGCATGTTGAGCGATCCCCCGCAACCGTTCCGGGCGGCGTCAATGTTCGCCGAGCTGGTCGCCGCCGGCCTGCTCGCCGAGGACGAAGCCGCCGCCGCCCTCGCCGACGCCGTCGCGCGGCAGGCGCCGGGGCGCGATCCGGTGGGGATGCGCACGCGCGTGGTCCACGCGCTGCGCGACGCGACGGCGGAGTGGCGAAGGGCGCGGCTGTTCGCGGTCGTCCGCATCGAGCGCGTGCTTGCGCCGCTGTTGCGCGGCTGGAGCGATCGGGGGGAGATCGAGGACGCGGCGGCGGCGGCCGGGCAGGGTGTGTTCCGGCCCGGCGAGCTGG
>DATAPS010000443.1:0-5622 GCA_036265085.1 Acetobacteraceae bacterium
CAGCTCGCGCAGCTGCTCGGCCGAGAAGTTGCGCAGATCCGCCGGCACCACAACCCGGTCCAGCATCGGGGTCTTCGGGCGGACAGGTACAAGAGGTGCGTTCATGGCCCTAGGAAAAGCACGGAGACGGTGTGGGCGATAGCGCGCACCTGTCGCGGGTCAGGCGAAATGAACAAAGAGTTCCGAGAGGAAAGTCACCCATGCGGAGCGATCGCGCAACCACTGTGGCTTTCCTGCAACAACAGCGCCAGGTACCGTCGCCTGGCATCGGGCTCGGGCCAGCCACATGGCTGCGAGCGCCCATAATTTACAGATATTGCGGGCGGATCCGGGCCGAAATGGTCCGGCGGCGCGGGTGCAACCAAGGGAATTTGCCGACGCGAGCCATCCTGTAATATCCGACCTGTGGGGTTGGATATGAAACCACCTTTTGGAGAGTGCGAATGCTCAGGGTCGTGCTGGCTCAGCCGCGAGGGTTCTGCGCCGGCGTCGAACGTGCGATCGAGATCGTCGAGCGTGCGCTCAAGAAATTCGGACCCCCGATCTACGTTCGTCACGAGATCGTGCACAACAGGCACGTGGTCGAGGACCTGCGCAAGCGGGGGGCGGTCTTCGTCGACGAGCTCGACGAGGTGCCGGCCGGCGGCATGACCGTGTTCAGTGCGCACGGCGTCGCCAAGCGCGTGGAAGAGGTCGCCCGCGAGCGTGGCCTTCCCGTGCTCGACGCCACCTGCCCGCTGGTCGCCAAAGTCCATAACGAGGGCCGGCGCTACGCCGCCCAGGGCCGCGAGATCGTCCTGATCGGCCATGCCGGCCATGCCGAGGTCGAGGGGACGATCGGTCAAATCCCCGCGAAGGTTTACTTGGTCCAGACGGTCGAGGACGTCGCGTCCCTGGAGCCCGCCGATCCCGACAAGCTCGCTTACGTCACGCAGACGACGCTCTCCGTCGACGACACCAAGCACGTCATCCGCGCGTTGACCGAGCGCTTCCCCTCGATCCACGGCCCGAACGTGCGCGATATCTGCTACGCCACGCAGAATCGGCAGCAAGCGGTGCGAGAGCTGGCCGAGGCGGTCGACCTGATCCTGGTCGTCGGCAGCCGCAACAGCTCCAACTCCAACCGGCTGCGGGAGATCGGCGAGGAGTTGGGCAAGCCCGCCTACCTCATCGACGACGCCTCCCACCTGCAGTCGGAGTGGTTCCAAGGCATCTCCTCGGTCGGCGTCACCGCCGGCGCATCGGCGCCGGAGATGCTGGTGCAGGGCGTGATCGAGGGCTTGCGCCGCATCGACGAGATCGACATTTCCACCTTGGCGGGCGTCGCAGAAGACGTCCGCTTCCGTTTCCCGGCCGAGCTCGCCGACGTCTGAGAGGTCTCTTCGTATGTCCGTGCCGATGAACCAAGTGCTGCGCGTGGGCGCCTATGTGGTCAAGCAACACATGCGCGGCCGCAAGCGCTATCCGCTCGTGTTGATGCTGGAGCCGCTGTTCCGCTGCAACCTCGCCTGCCCCGGCTGCGGCAAGATCGACTATCCCGCCGAGATCCTCAACCAGCGACTCTCCGTCGCGGAGTGCCTGGAAGCGGTCGACGAATGCGGCGCGCCGGTTGTGGCGGTCGCGGGCGGCGAGCCGCTGCTGCACAAGGAGCTGCCGCAGATCATCGAGGGCATCCTGGCGCGCAAGAAGTTCGTCTATCTCTGCACCAACGCGCTGCTGCTCGAGAAGAAGATGGATCTGTTCAAGCCGAACAGCTTCTTCTCCTGGGACGTCCATCTCGACGGCGACCGCGAGATGCACGACCGCGCTGTGAGCCAGGACGGCGTCTACGACCGCGCGGTGCGGGCGATCCGACGCGCCAAGGAGCGCGGCTTCCGCGTGTCCATCAACTGCACGCTGTTCGACGGCGCCGAGCCCGAGCGCGTCGCGAAATTCTTCGACGACGTGACGGCGATGGGCGTCGACGGCATCATGACGTCACCGGGATACGCCTACGAGCGCGCGCCCGATCAGGCGCATTTCCTGTCGCGCCAGAAGACCAAGCAGCTCTTTCGCGACATCCTCAAGCGCGGCAAGGGCAAGGGTTGGCGCTTCACGCAGTCGCCGCTGTTCATGGATTTTCTTGTCGGCAACCAGGACTACGTCTGCACACCCTGGGGCAAGCCGACGCGCAACTATTTCGGCTGGCAGCGCCCCTGCTACCTGCTCGGCGAAGGCTACGCGAAGTCGTATCGCGAACTGATGGAAACCACCGACTGGGACAAGTACGGCACCGGCAATTACGAGAAATGTGCCGACTGCATGGTGCATAGCGGCTACGAGGCGACGGCGGTGATCGACTCCGTGCGCAAGCCGTGGAAGGTCGCGGCGGTGGCGCTGCGCGGCCCGCGCACCGACGGCCCAATGGCGCCCGAGATCCCGCTCGATCGCCAGCGACCGGCGGAATACGTGTTCAGCCGCCACGTGCAGCAGGCGATGGACCGGCTGAAGCACCAGCCGAAACCCTCCGTCGACGAAACGGCGCACGCGGCGGACTAACCGTAGGGCGGGTCTCGAGCCGCCAATCGCCGCGACGCCGAGACGGTGCGTTGAAAGTTGTCCGCCCGTCAGCGCCTGCCGCAGATTCGGGACGGTGCCTCAGCCTGGTGCGATGCGTGATCGCGATCAGCGTGCCCGCGTTATCGAGCTCATCAACCAGTAGGAACGCAGGTGGCGGTGAACACCGCGCCCGGGTCGATGCCCGCCTTGCCGAGGATCGCCGGATTGACCGCGACGATATAGGCCATCGCGAGCCAGGTCGTTGCGCCCGCACGGATCTCGCTGCGGGCCGTGGTGCCGTGATCTTGCAACCGGAACAGAGCCATCGCGCCGGTGTCATGTCATGCCCGTGATGGAACCGCTCATGGCGCGCGGATCCCGCTCCGGCCAGCGGCCGGCATCCACGAGTGCGAGGAAATCTCCGATGATCCGGTTGAACGCATCGGGGTCCTCGAGATTGATGCCGTGTCCGCAATTCGGCATCACCGCGAGCGCGGCGCTCGGGATCGTACGCTTCATCAGAATGCCCGGCTGCAGGCACGGCCAGTCCTCGTCGCCGGTAAGGATCAGCGTCGGCACGCGCAGCGCCGCCATCTGCTCCGTCAGATCCCACAGCGACGGCCGCTTGCCCTGCACGCCCGCCTGCGTGTTCGCCGAGCCGACGGCGGAATGCTCCGCAAGCTGCCGCTGGAACTCCGCGAAGCCGCGCGGGTCCTTGTTCTGGAACTGCACGCGCGTCGGCCCCAACGCGTAGCGCGCGGCGAACGCCGTCATCCCATGCTCGCGGATGAAGGCGACGATCGCCTCCGCCTCGGCCTGGAACGCCGCGCGCCGGTCCGGCTCCGCGCCATAGCCGCAGCCCGCCACCGTCAGCGAGCGCGCGCGCAGCGGGTGGCGGAACCCGTAATGCAGCGTCGCGAACCCGCCCATCGACAGCCCGACGACATGCGCGCGCTCGGTGCCGATATGGTCGAGCACCGCGCGGATGTCGTCGGCCGCGCGGTCCTGCGAATAGCTGGCGGGATTCTCCGGCGCGTCGGACGGCGGATAGCCCCGCGCGTCGAACGCGACGGCCTGGTAGCGCCGCCCGAAATGGCGGAGCTGCGGTTCCCAACTGCGCCTGTCCCCGGCGAATTCATGGACGAAGATCAGCGGCGCACCGCTGCCGGTCGTTTCGTAATGCAGCCGGACTCCGTCGTCGGCAATGGCGTAGGGCATAGGGGGTTGCTCCGAACCGCGCGCAGGGCTGGCCGGATTTGACAGCCCGACCGGCACGGTGCCAAGCCCGCGAGGCTCTCGGAGGAAAACGCACATGCAGAACGTGGCGAACAGGTCGGCGGCGCAGCGTGTCGAAGGCGCGGTCTCGCGATATGGCAGCCCGAGCGAGCTGCGTATCACCGATATGCGCCTCGCCGTGGTGACGGGCGCGATGTACTATCCGCTGCTGCGCATCGACACCAACCAGGGCGTCTACGGCCTCGGCGAGGTGCGCGACAACGGCCACATCGAGAACGCGCTGCAGTTCAAGTCGATGCTGGTCGGGCAGAACCCGCTCAACGTCGATTACCTGTTCAAGGCGATCAGGCGCTTCGGCAATTGGGGCCGCGAGGGCGGCGGCGTGTCGGGCATCGAGATCGCGCTGTGGGATCTCGTCGGCAAGGTCTACGGCGTTCCCTGCTACCAGTTCCTCGGCGGCAAGCACCGCGACCGTGTCCGCATCTACGGCGACACGCCGGAGCCGGACGAGTCGACGCCGGAGGCGTTCGCGAAGGCGGTGCGCAGCCGCAAGGAACTCGGCCTCACCTTCATCAAGTTCGACGTGCAGGGCCGCATGTTCGAGCGGACGCCGGGCGGAACCGTCGGACAGCCGACGAAACACGAATATCCCCTGCACAAGCATTGGCGCGCGCCCGGCGCGGGCCGCGGGACGAAGCTCAGCCAGAAGGGCATCGAGAAGGCCGTCTCGATCGTGCGGGCCGTGCGCGAGGCAGTCGGCAACGAGATCTCGCTGTGTATCGATCATTTCGGCGAGGGCTACATGACCGCCGACGAGGCCATCCGTCTGGGCCGCGCGCTCGAGCCGTACGATCTCGCCTGGATTGAGGATCCGCTGCCCTGGCATGACATCGCCGGCCACAAGCTGGTCGCCGACGCGCTGCAGGTGCCGGTGGCGGGCGGTGAGGACTGGTATCTCTGGGACGGCTTCCGCGAGGCGATCGAGACGCACGCCGTCGATATCCTGCACCCGGATCTGCTCACCTCGGGCGGCATCCTGGAGACCAAGAACATCGCGGATTACGGGGAGCGCTTCGGCCTCGCGACCGCGCTGCATTGCGCCTGCTCGCCGATCGGCTTCATGGCGAACATCCACTGCGCGGCGGCGATCTCGAGCCTCGTTGCCGTCGAGCATCACGGCCTCGACGTGCCGTTCTGGACCGATCTCGTGACCGGCCTCGACCCGAAGTACATGACCGAAGGCTACGTGAAGGTGCCGGACGCGCCGGGTCTCGGCGTCGACCTCAATCTCGAAGTGATCGAGGCCAATCTGCGCACGCCGGGCACTCTGTTCCAACCGACCGACTACTGGAACAAGCAGAGCGTCGGCTCCGAGTCCGTGAAGCACCACAAGTGAATCGCGTCGGCGCGATGGAGACGCAGACCACCTATCCGCCGATCAAGCTGTTCGATCTGCACGGACGCCGCGCGCTGGTGACCGGCGCGCGGCGCGGCATCGGCCGTGCCATCGCGGAAGCGTTGGCGGCGCAGGGTGCTGCGGTGGCGGTGCATCACGCGCCCGCCGATGAGGAGCATCGCGACGCGCAGGACGTGCTCGCGACCATTACCGGCCGCGGCGGCGCGGCGCAGGCCTTCGCCGCCGATTTTTCGATGGCGGGAACGGGCGCCGAACTCACGGCCGACGTCGAGAAACGGCTCGGCCCGATCGACATTCTCGTCCTGAACGCCTCGATCGAGATCCTCGAACCGGGCGAGCAGGTGACGCCAGAGCATTTCGAGCGGCAGATCGCCATCACCCTGCGTGCGCCGCTCGAACTCCTGAAAGCGATCCTCCCCGGCATGAAGCAG
>DATAPS010000444.1:0-1513 GCA_036265085.1 Acetobacteraceae bacterium
TTGCCGACGTCTCCGACGGCGGGCTTGATGCTGAGCGGAGCTTCCTCCTGCGGGAGATCTACCGCCTGGACGACGTCGACATCGACGCCCGACTCATCGACGCGTTCGATCGGTACTCGGATCGTTGCTGACCTAAACAAGCCGCCGTCCCGCGGGCGCCAGACGCCCGCAACGACCGCATCGCCGGCCCATCGAAACAGGAGGCATTGCATGGCACCGAGACCGCCGCGGCGCATAGCCGCCCGTCCCGATCCGGCGCAGTGGAGCGACGACGAGCTGATGACCTTCACGGAAGCTGCGGCCCTGATGTGGCCGGACGGCCCGTTGACGCGGAGCTCGCTGCGGACCGCCTATCGCGCCGGCGAACTCGAGGTCGTCGTGATCGCGCGCAAGCTTCTGGTCACGAAGCGGGCACTCGCTGAGATGACGAAGGCGGCGAGCCGGCCGGCTCGGGGCCGGTCGTGAGGGGCGGGTCGCGGGAAGTAAATCGCAAGTATTCGCTGCGGAGCGTCAACGGCGGGCGAGTCGCCGGCGGGGGCGGTCAAGCGGACGACGGACCCGTTGCGGCCGATTCCGAGGGGGGCCGGGCCTCTCGACTCGGGCGGCATAATGAGGATGGTGGAAATCGTCGTCGCGAAACGCCCGAACGCGTCGCGCGGCGACCCGATCCGGATGCTTGGTCGCGGGACGAGCTCCTCGGCTTGCACGAAGCGGTCGCGTTGCTGTGGCCGCGAGGGCCGTTGACGGTGTCCTCGCCGCGCACGGCGATCGCTTCGGGCGCACTCGCCTACGTGCGGATCGCCGGACGGATTTACACGACCATCGCCGCGCTCGCGGCGATGGCGGAGTGCCGACGGACTACCGCAGCCGGGCGCGGCGGCGGATAGGCCGGCGGGGGACATCGAAGACCGAACTTTTTCTGGCGGGGGCGCGCGAGCGCCGGTCCGTCGCCCGGAGCGCGCATGCGCGCTTCGCCGTGAAGGAGGATGGACGACCGGAATGCCGACCAAGATCGAGGCCCATCTGCCGCCGCTGGCGCCGTCCGCCTCCATGGACGGTCTCGGCCTCACGCCCGCGGAGATCCGCTCGTTGACGCCGGAGACGTTTACGCGCGTGTTCACGCTGCCCTCGTTCGACCATGTGCCGATCGTGGGTGCCGGCTACCTCAAGCGCAGGCCGCCCGGCGCCCCGTGGTGGCTCAGGTTCCGCGCGAGACCGAAGACGAAGCAAGGCTCGAAGGGACGGTCGAAGCGGGACTCCAAGAACCGATCGAAGGACCGCCAAACCGACGCCTGGCAGGTCGTCTTCAGGTCGCCGGTATATGCGCCGCCCGAGGCCGGCGGCGGCGTGGTCATCGCGACCGGCACCATTACCCTGAAAGCGAAGGACCTGGAGGGCGCCAAGGCGGAGGCGCTGATCACGATCGCCCGCGCGCAGAGGAAGTCGATCCGCGCCAGCACCTGGCCGATCGAGCGTATCGAACGGTTGCGCTGCTACGACCTGCTCCAGAAGT